>JANMDH010000446.1:0-2472 GCA_031376195.1 Gemmobacter sp.
CAAGGATGCCGCCGAACTGATCCGCATCGCCCGCCACGTGGCACGAACCGAAGTGATGACCCGCTTTCGCGCGTTGGACGGCACACAGGTCAGCACCAAGAAAGACCCGCATGACATCGTGACCGAGGCAGATACACGGGCGGAAACCGCCCTGTCAGCCGCCTTTGCCGCGGCCTTCCCGGATGCCGCCATCTTGGGCGAAGAAGCAGTCTCCGCCAACCCCGCCTTCCTTGACGTTCTGTCCGGCTCAGGCCGGGTCATCGTGATCGACCCGATTGACGGGACCTGGAACTTTGCAGCGGGCCAGACAAATTTCGGAATGATCCTGTCAGTGGTCGAAGATGGCAAAACGGTTTTCGGATTGCATCTGGACCCGGTGATGGATGACTGGATTTATGCGCACCCGGGCGGTGGCGCGCATTGGGCGCGGCAGGGGGCGACGCATCCGATTTCAACCCGCGCGATCCTGCCCCAGGATCAGCAGATCGGCCTTTATTCCATTGCCCTCTTCCCTGCCGCCCATCGCCCCGGCATGGCCCTGACAGGCCTGAACTTCGGGCGCATCCTGTCACCCCGGTGTTCGGCGCATGAATACCGGATGCTGGCCGAAGGCCATGTTGATTTCACGATGTCCTGCATCCTGAACGTCTGGGACCACGCGGCAGGCACCCTGATCGCGGTTGAGGCGGGGGGGCATGTGGGCCTGCTGTCGGGCCACGAATATTCACCACGAACAAAGGAAGGTGTGCTGCTCTGCGCTGCCTCGAAACCCCTTTGGGATCAGATCGCCGACAGCTATTCCTTTCTCGCAGACTGATCCCGCCGCCTTACGCCCCCAGCATCCGGTCCGCGCTCGCCGCGAACAGACCCTTGGCATAGGCCGTCTTCATCCGCGCCCCCGCCAGATCGTCGCGCGCCAACTCCTCCACCGCCTGCCCGTTCTGCATCACCAGAATCCGGTCGCACATGTGGTCGATCACCGCCAGATCAAGGCTCACCATCAAAAACGTCAGCCCCTGCTCCACCCGCAGGCGGTTCAGCAGGTTCAGGGTTTCCGCCTGAACGCTCGCGTCCAAAGCACTTGTTGGCTCGTCCAGCAGCAGGATTGCGGGTTCCAGCATCAATGCCCGCGCAATCGCCACCCTTTGCCGCTGCCCCCCTGACAACTGATGGGGAAACCGGAACCGGAAAGACGCAGGCAAACCCACATCCTTCAGTGCCTTCATCACCCGCGCATCCGTATCGCCGATCCCGTGGATCGCAAGGGGTTCCGACAGCGTTCGGTCAATCGTGTGGCGCGGGTGCAGGCTCGCATAGGGGTCCTGGAACACCATCTGCACGCGACGGCTGAACGCCCGTCCTCGTGGCGTCGGCACCGGCTCTTCGCCAATACGGATCACCCCGCCGCTGATCGGCGCCAAGCCGCAGATCGCCCGCAGGATCGTGGATTTGCCCGACCCGCTTTCCCCGACCAGCCCGTAACTTTCCTGCGCCCCGACCGACAGGCTGACGTCTTGCACCGCGCGCACGTCCCGGCCTTTGGTATGAAAGGTGACCGACAGGTTTTCAATCTCGATCAGGGCCATTTCAGTTCGCCCAGTCCGCTGTGCGGTCCAACCCCGGCAAAGGCCCGCGCGGCCCGCCAATCCTCGGCAGGCAGTTCAGCAGGCCTTGGGTATACGGATGTTTCGCGTTCAGCAGATCCTTCGCCGCCAGTTCCTCCACGATCTTGCCTTTGTACATCACCAGCACCCGGTCGCAGAACCGCGCCACCAGCCGCAGATCGTGGCTGATGAAGATCAGCCCCATCCCCCGGTCGCGCACAAGTCCGTCCAGTATCGCCAGCACCTCCGCCTGCACCGTCACGTCCAGCGCCGATGTCGGTTCATCCGCGATCAGCAGGTCCGGGTTTGGGATCAGCATCATCGCGATCATCACCCGCTGCCCCATCCCCCCTGACAGTTCGTGCGGATAAGCCTTCATCACCCGGTCCGGATCCCTGATCCGCACCGCCTCCAGCGCCTTCACCGCCGCCGCATAGGCATCCGCATGCCCCAGCCGGTCGCGCTGCCGCAGCCCTTCGGTCAGTTGCGCCCCCACCCGCATCACCGGGTTCAGCGAATATTTCGGGTCCTGCATCACCATCGCGATCCGCGGCCCCCGCAGCGCCCGCATCTGCGCCTCGGATGCCGCCATCAGATCGATCCCGTCGAACCGCATCTCGGCCGCCTCGATCCGCCCCGGCGGACGGATCAGACGCAGTACCGACCGCCCCGTCATCGTCTTGCCCGACCCGCTTTCCCCCACGATCCCCAGCCGTTCCCGGCCCAGCGAAAAGGAAACGCCCCGCACCGCCTCCACCACGCCCGCCTCGGTATCAAACGTCACTTTCAAGTCGCGCACCGACAGCAGCGTCATTTGCCCGCACTCCGCGGGTCCAGCACATCGCGCAAACCGTCACCCAGCAGGTTG
>JANMDH010000448.1:0-13880 GCA_031376195.1 Gemmobacter sp.
TGGCGGCGGATTCTTGAATTATCCCGGACTGCACCGTGTGGAACAGTTCGTCGAAAAACCTCCATATGAACAAAGCAAGGAATTGGTTGCATCGGGGTTTTCGTATTGGGCTTCGGGGATCAGCCTGTTCCGTGCAGATACGCTGGTGGCGGAATTTCGGCGGTTCGATCCTAACTGCTATGAAGCCGTGGCCGAGGCCGTCGAACGGGCGACGGGACCCAGCAACCGTATTTTCCTTGATGAGGCGGCGTTTTCGCGTGCCACGAACCAGCCGACGGAACGGATCGTCTTTGAACGCAGCAGCGCGATTGCCTTGGCCCCCGTTCTTGACATTGAATGGGATGACGTGGGGGCATGGAATTCCGTTCATCAGATTTCGGACCGGGACGCCAATGGCAATGTCGAAAATGGCGATGTGATCACGCTCGACACCACGAATTCCTTTATCCAAAGCGACGGGCGGCTGATCGCGGTGATCGGCATGCACGATGTGATCATCGTTGAAACACCGGATGCAATTCTGGTGGCGCACCGGGATCACGCGCAAAGCGTGAAAAAACTGGTGGAAGGCCTGATCGCGGATGACCGCCCTGAGGTAAAGTCCCATGTCGTGCGTGACACCAGTTGGGGACAGATCGAAACGGTGTCGCAGACCAATGGTTATGACATGCGGATGTTGACGATTCAGCCGGGCGCGTCGCTGCGGGTGAATGGCACAGGCATCGGGCCAAGTTTGCTGACTGTCGTGTCGGGCGAAGGGATCTGTATGCTGCATGGCGTGGAGCGGACGATCAGTCGGGGTCACACACTGCCGATTGACGCGACGCATGCCCTGCCCCTGCGCAACATGAGTTCAAAGGCCCTGCGGATCATGCAAATGACCTTTACCCAAGAGGATGAGGGCGAGGCTGCACCGCTGCTGGATGCGGCAGCAGAAACATCACCGATCAGCGTGATGCGTAGAACCTCGGTCGCATAGGCATGTTGGGCTGGCTATGACACAGGCGCAGACATCGCGAATTTTGGCAGCAGGCACGCTTTTTGTGGCGCTGACACTGGCTGGCCATGCCCGACTGAATGCTGAAATCGTGCCGGGTGCGCAACTGGCGCGCGACATTCAGGCGATTGTCGACAGTCCGACAGCCGAGGCGCGCCTTCTTGCAGCGACCCTTGCGCAAGGCATGGGGCTGACGGGCTTCACCGCTGACCAGGCCGCATATCCATTGGCACCGCAGCAGGTTTTGCCGATGCCCCAAGGCAACGCGGTGGGTGAAGTGGGCAACCTGCAAATTGCATTGACGCAGCTTGCCATTCTGGCGGGGGCGAACGGGCAAATGTCGCTGATCCGGGCACAAAACGCGCAATCAGAGGCTCTGATCGTGCGGCAGGGTTCGGTGACACTTGCGGATTTGGCAGACCAGATGGCGTCACGTCAAACGCCGGTGCTGATCGAGCGTGACGGCGTTTTTTACCTGGATCGGCCGTTGGTCGTCTGGTCGGATGCCGGGCTGACCATCGGTCCGGGCGAAACACTGGTGTTGAACCGGACTGCCGGCGCGTTTCTGATGAGCTTTGGGTCTTTAAGCATTCAGCAGGCCGCCGTGCGGGCCGAGGGCGCGCCAAACATCGGCGCCCCTGAATTTCGACCCTTTGTTCTGGTTGCAGGCCAAGGCACGCTAAACGCCACCGGGTCTGATTTCAGCGATCTGGGCATTGCGACGGCGACGCTTTTTGGCGGGCTGACAGTCGCGACGCCCGGTCTGATCCGGCCTGAGTTCCCGTCCGCCGTGATCGACAACCGGTTTCAGGATATAAGCCGCGTTTCCCTGATCATGGCGGACGGCGGGCAGATGATCGGGAACCAACTGCAGGGGTCGCAAGGCGCCATCATTGTATCAGGGGGGCAGGACGTCGCCGTGATGTCCAACGACCTGCATCCCGGGGCCGCGTCGTCAGGCATTCGGGTGACGGATGGTGCGCGCGGGACCGTTGTGGCCGCGAATATCGTGATCGGCGGCGACAAGAACGGAATATTGATTGATCGCAACGTGGTCGGGATCACGCTTGAAAACAATCTGCTGATGCAGAACGGTGCCGATGGCATATCGCTTTCGCGCGTGAATTGCGCCCGCATCCGGAACAATCTTGTGGTGCAGAACCGGGCAGTCGGGGTGCAGTTGTTCGATTCGGCAGGGGTCGAGGTGACGGGCAACGGCGTTCTGCTGAACGGTGTCGCAGGCATTGATATTCAGGCGAAAGGTCAGACGGGTGGCACGCTTGTCGCGCAGAATGTTCTGGCCCGGAACGGCGAAGGATTGCGTGGCACGGGCATCGGTCAGGTCACCCTGCAGGAAAACGCGCTGCGCGATCAGCTGCCACGCTTGTTCGGGGGCGACTTCACCGCCTATCTGCCCGGCTATCTGAAGGTTTCCGAACAGGACAAAGGCGATACCTTTGTCATCAACGCCGTGGTCGATGCCGCCGGCAAAAGTGGCGCGACCTGCCAGGAGGGGTGGTAATGGTCTTTTCATCCGAAACATTTCTGTTTCTGTTTCTACCTCTGTTTTTGGCCCTGTATTATCTCACGCCCACGCGGTTCAGGTCACTGACAATCCTGCTTGCGTCCTATCTGTTTTACGGGTGGTGGCGGTTCGATTTCCTGGGCCTGCTGTTCCTGACAACGCTTTGGACTTTTGGGTTTGGCTTGTTGATTGGCCGCAATGTCGGAACCACACGCGCCAAGACCTTTTTGATCATCGGGTTGATCGGAAACCTTGGCGTGCTTGGGGTGTTCAAATATCTGAACTTCTTCCTTGACGGCTTTGCCGCCCTTGCGGGCACCGATGCGGCAGGTTTGGGCATGCACTGGCGTCTGATCCTGCCCATCGGCATTTCGTTCTATGTGTTCCACGCGATCAGCTATCTGATGGATGTCTATCGCCAGGATGCCAAAGCCACCCGGAATTTCTTTGATTTTGCGGCCTTCATTGCGCTGTTCCCGCAGCTCGTCTGCGGGCCGATCCTTCGCTTCAAGGATCTGACGGCGCAGTTTATGCACCGGGAACACAGCCCACAGCTGTTCGCCGACGGACTGGCCCGGTTCACCGTTGGTCTGGCCAAGAAAGTGCTGATTGCTGACACCATTGCCCCGATCGCCGACCTTGCCTTTTCAACGCCAGACCCGTCCATGGCCCTCGCGTGGCTTGGATCGGTTGCCTATATGCTTCAGTTATACTTCGATTTTTCGGGGTATTCCGACATGGCCATCGGGTTGGGCATGATGATTGGCTTTCGCTTTATGAACAACTTTGACACGCCGTATATTTCGCGGTCGATCACCGAATTCTGGCGGCGGTGGCACATTTCGCTGTCTGTCTGGTTGCGCGATTATCTTTACATCCCCCTCGGCGGCAACCGCAAAGGCGCACTGCGCACTTATGTCAACCTAAGTCTGGTCATGATCTTGGGCGGGCTTTGGCACGGGGCAAACTGGACCTTCTTTTTGTGGGGTATATGGCATGGCGTCTGGCTGGCGATTGAACGCGCCACCGGACTGTCGACAAGTGGGTCAACTTCGGCCCTTCTGCGCACGCTGCTGGCAGTTCTGATTGGCTGGGTCATGTTCCGTTCCGCCGACGTGGGGCAGGCGATGGATATGTATGCCGGCATGATAGGGCTGCACGGCTTTACCATCCCGGTCGAGATTGCGATTCAACTCCGTCAGGAAAGCCTGATGGTCCTGATCGTCGCTATTCTGCTGGCTGCGACAGAACCTTATCTGCGCAATTTCGTGCGGGCCGCGTATTTTCCATCGGAACCATCTTCGATGACGGTGCGCGGCGGCACCGCAATGCCCCTGAACGCGGTGAATTCACTAGTTCCGTCGCTGATCGTGACCGCGCTGGCCATCCTGTGCGTGATGCGGTTGGCAGAGCAGGACTTTTCCCCTTTCCTTTACTTTCAGTTCTGAGGAGACGGCGATGCAGCTTTTGTACCGATCTTCACGCTATTTGCTGCCCACCCTGTTCCTAGGCTACGCGCTGGTGGCCAACACTGTGTTTCTGGAACGCTGGGACAAACCGCTGATTGCGCCGGGGGCATCCGTTCTGACGGGGGCGGTTACCGCAGACCTGGACCATGTTTACAAAACCACCTTGCCGCACCGGGATCTGTCGATCGGACTTGTCGGTGCGGCAAGGTATCTGCTGACGGGCGAAGGCCGCGCGGGCGTGATCGGCGGGCAGGATGGATGGCTGTTCACGAATGAGGAAAGCCGGCCCCTGACGCAGGGGCTGGACGATGCGATTGCCCCCATTCTGGCGGTTCAGGACAGCTTGGGCGCGGCGGGTGTCCGGCTGGTGATCGTGCCGATCCCCGCCAAGATGGACATCTACAGCGACAAGGCCGATCAACCGCAACTTTCCGCCGCGATGGCCACCGACTACAGCCGTTTTGTGGCAGCGCTGCAGGTAAGCGGTGTGCCGGTGGTCGATACGCGCCCGGCCCTGATCCATGCGCGCGATAATGGCCCTGTGTATTTTGCGACCGATACGCATTGGAACGCAGACGGGGCGGGGACGGTTGCGGTCACAGTGGCGGCATCCGGACTTTTGCCGGTGGGCACGACCGATTTTGTCACGCAATCGATGCCTGACCAGACGTTTGTCGGCGATCTTGTCTCCTTTGTGACCAGTGAAAGTCTGGCGCCGCACGTCGGATTGCCCGGGGAACACATCCAGCCTTATCTGGCCGTTGCCGCCAAAGCAGGGGGCCCCGTCGATCTGTTCGGGACAACTCAGGCAGACATTGTGCTGGTTGGCACATCCTACAGCGCCAATCCCCGATGGAGCTTTGCCGAGGCCCTCAAGCTTGCCCTGCGGCAAGATGTGCTGAACTTTGCGGAAGAGGGTCAAGGGCCTGCCCGCCCGATGGAAACCTATCTCGCCTCAAGCGACTTTCGTGACACGCCACCCCGGGTCGTGGTCTGGGAATTTCCTGTCCGGTATCTGTCCGATCCCACAATCTGGGATGGAAAACCACAGCCTCGCCGCTCCAATCAGGAGATTGCAAGTGCAACATAGCATGTCGATACCGATCTGCGCCCTGACCACGTTGTTCATGACCGCGCAGTTCGCAACAGCCCAACCCACCGCTGCCGAATATGGTATCCAAAGCAGCGACGAGATTACAGACCCCACGTTGCGGGCCTGGCGCAAGCAGATGGTCGCAGGGGTAAGCCTGTCCTATGATAAAGTCCGCACCCTCGCAGACGCGGGGGACGGCCTAGCCGCCTTCAAGGTGGCGGAGATTCTGCTGGCCACGGGCGATGAGACCCTTTTGGATGACACGCTGCATTACTATGCGATTGCGGCCTATACGGGCCGCGATTTTGCTGTTCCGCCGATGGTCCGGCTGTTGCTTTCGGGCAAGGTCAATCTGTCCGGTTCGCCTTTGAAAGGTGTCGAGGATGCCTTGCTGGTTCAATCGAGACGCGGCACGGATGCGGCAACCTTTGCCTTGGCGAACATGTATCTGGCGGGCAAACCATTCGGGTCTAAACCGGATGACGGGCTGACCCTGTTGGAACGCGTTGCGCGCGGTGGAAATGGTGAGGCGGCGGTTCAGCTGGGCATGATCTATGCGACGGGTCGGACGGGTATTCCTGCCGATGTGACCAAAGCCCGCGAAATTCTGCTGATCGGTGCCGCATCCGAGGATCTTTCCGCCCGGACCATGGCCGAAAATATTATGCGTGGCCTGCCTCCCGCAGCCCCCCCGTCGCGGCCCGCAGACATCGCCCTGACCGTGGATGCGACACAATGAAGGGACGCGCCGTGAAAACACGACTGTGCCTGATGATTTGGATCCTGGCGGCAGCCCCGCTAACGCCCGCGCTGGCCCAGTCGAAATTTGCCTGCTCCCAGATCGAATCCGCCTCGGCGCTGCCAACGGTTGAAGGGAAAGACGCGGTTTTCTATCGCACCTCGGCTGATCTGAAGATGCAGCATCCGATGGACGAAGCCGTCGTGCAGCATCTGGCAAAACTGTCGGCAGCCCTGGCCAAGAACGGAACCATTCTGGTTTATGCAAGCATTCCGTCCAAAAGTCAGGGAATGCCGGGCAACCTGCCCGACGACGCGTCCGACTACGGATACGACCCCGCCATCGACGCTGCGGTCTATGACGACATCATCGCACGCCTTGATCAGGCAGGCATCGTCGCCCCCGATCTGATGCGCGCCCTGCAGGCAGGCGGATCGGATGAGCGTCCGTTTCTGGGGTCGGATTTCCACTGGACGTCCAGCGGCGCACGCCTTGCCGCCAAAGCCATCGGCTCGGCGATCCGTGCGCAGCCTGCCTACGCCGATCTGACGCCCCTTAACTTTGCCTCGGTTCCCACAGCACCGGTCGATTCCTTTTCAACGATGCGACGCATTTTGCAGGGCTATTGCATCAACCCGTTACCCCCGGTGGAAATGATGGGCTGGAAAACGACAAAGGTCGAAGCAGCAGGCGAAGCTGATGTCGGACTGGATATCTTTGCAGCGTCAGATCAGGCTGCGCAGATCGTGCTGGTCGGCACGTCCTTTTCGGATAGCGAAGTGAATAACTTTGCAGGATTTCTGTCAGAATTTTCGGGGCTTGAGGTGATCAATCAGGCAATCACCGGCGGCAATCAGTTCGGCGCTATCACATCCTATCTCACCTCCTCCGAATTCAAGGATCAGCGGCCCCGCTTTCTGGTTTGGGAAAACCCGATCTATAACAACCTCGGGCAGTATGGCCTGACGCAGCTGGAAGAACTGATCGCCGCAGCGGGCAACACCTGCACTGAACATCTGGCCACAACCATCGTCGATGGCACCACGCTGGTGGCTGATCTGGGGACAGCAAAGGCCACGAACGTCGATGCAATTTTTGCAGATTTTGGCGCAGAAGGCCCGCGGCGTGCGCATTTCCGTCTGGAAGGCAAGGATGGCCTGGTTCGGTCCGCCTTTATTGAGCGGGCCGAACGCCTGCAGGCGACGGGGCGTTTTTATCTGGGGATGAGTGCGTTCCACATGCCCGATCTGTCCCGGATCAGTGTCGAATTTGATCGCCCGGTGACAGGCAGTCCCAGCCTTTCCCTCTGTGTTACCCGAAAAGGAGATGCGTCGTGATCCGAAGAACTTTCGCGCGGGGATGCGCCTGTCTGACCCTTGGATGGTTTGCGGCAGCACCCGTTTGGGCGCAGGACGCAGGACTGTACGACAGCATCACGAATCCGGACGCGAGCTTTGTCCGGGTCATCGTCGATCCCTTGGGCATCGGTGCCGTGCAGCGGACATCGTTTGATGCCATTGAAAGCGGTATATCGCCCTATGTGGTGATCGACGCACCGGGCGAAGTGCAGGTGGCCGCAGGCAGCCTTCAGGGCAGCATGACCGTCGAGGCGGGTCAATTCTACACCTACGCCCTTGGCGCGGATGGAACCGCAAAGGTGATCACGGATACGATCACCCGCAGTCCTGGGCAGGCCGATATTGCCTTTTACAACCTGTCCGACATTCCAACCGCCGACCTGTACGTTCCCGCCGCAAAGGCAGTGGCCGTGGCGGGGGTCGCTGCGGGGGCGTCCGGGGCTGTGGCATTGAAGGCCCCCCTGACACTCGATTTCGAGGCGCGTCAGGGCGACACGGTGCTGGGCACTGTCAACGGGATCGACTTGCGCCGCAGGGAAGGCGTGACGCTGATCCTGCGCGGCACGGGCGGGACCTACGAATTGCGCGCCAACGCGAACGAATTGATGCAGTGAACACTATGCCAAAGCAGGAGCGCCGATCATGAACAGGACCACCCCGATTCCAACCCTTCGCCAAAAGTCAGGGGCACGGCAGTTGGCCATTCGCGCGGCGTCGATCCTCGCTGTTGGCGCTCTGCTCGTCGGTAGTGCCGCGCATGCAAACCCTGTCGTGATTGCGTTTGAACCCCCGCAACTGGACGCCGCGAACATCTGCACGACCCGCGCGCCGGACGAAAAACTGCTGCAGCGCTGGACAGCCTGGGATGGCGTGTCGGTGGAGGGTTGGCAGACGCAAGAAATTGAACGTGACCTTCGCCGCCTGATGGAAATTGACCCGGCCGCCTGGTTTGACACCGCCGATGCGGCGGTCAGACTGCTGCCATCGGTTGACCCGGGCTTTGACGATACAAAACTGACATTGTCGCGGATCGCCCTGATGGTCGATGCAGGCAAACTGGACGAGTTGAAGAACCTGCGTCTGGTTCCCGAATTGCTGAACGCAGGCGTCGACCAATCACCCCGCCTGCAAAAGGCGCTGTCCGAATTTCTGATACGGGGCATCGGCATTGACGCTGATCCCGAACGCGGCCAATCCCTTCTGGTGGCGGCAGGTTACGGTGGCAATGCCGACGCACTTCTGGAACTGGTTGCCATGCAGTTGGCAGGCGTGAAAGTCACAGGCTGGGACATCGCGCCCGAGATGGGCGTGACCATGGCTTTTGGCGCGCTTGTCGGTCAGCTTGACCCGCAAATCTGCGACCGGGTGACCCGGATCGCCCGCGAATACAAGAACGGCGATATCGTGGCTGCCGATCTGGGTCTGTCGGAACGCTGGTACCGCTTTGCTGCGGATCTGGGCGATACGAATGCCGCCTGGAAAGTCGCCGAATTCCACCTTCGTTCCGAAGCAGTGGTCAAGGACAACGCGGTTCTGATCAAATATCTGGAAATGGCAGCCGACGGAGGCAGTGCCTTCGCCAAGGTCAGTCTTGGCCGCATTTTTGAAATTGGTGCGCTTGCGCCGCAAGACCTTGACCGCGCAGCCGACCTTTTCGCGCAGGCGGCGGCCTCCGGGGATCGCGGGGGGTTGGTGCGAAACACGCTGTTCCTGCAAGGCAAATCACGGGTCGATCCTGAACAGCGGGCACCATACCTCACGTCGCTGTCTGCCCTTGTCGCGTTGGATGATGCACCCAGTTGGGCCTACCTTGCGGCGGCCGACGAGGTGATCGCATCCAAAGGCCGCTGGGCGGGCGAGGCTGAGGCGATGGGTTATCTGGAACAGGCGGCTGCCCTGAATGACGGGGCTGCGATCCAGCGCCTCGCCGGCATGAAGATGCGTTATGCCACAACGCCGCAAACCTTTTATCCGGCGGTGGACGATCTGATCCGTGTCGTTCAGACCCAAGGCAAGATCGACCCGATGGCTGATTTGCAGGCGGCCTTTACCTGCCGCGCCCCCAACGCGCCGCAGATCGAAGAGGCAACCTATTGGCGCGGCGTGGAAGAGGCGACAGGAACGCGAACCGTATCTTACGGTCCCGAAGACCTGCTGGAACTGGCGCGTGCGCATGATCCCCTGAAACTCGCCCGCCTGCAAAGTCAGGCCCTTTCAGGCCGTGCGTCGGCGCTGGCACAGTATATCACGCTGATTGAAAACGGTGATTTTTCGGTGGTTCAACAGGACTTCTGGGAAGATTATGCCAATCGCTTTCCAAATGCCCTGCAATCGCGCGGGCGTCTTGCCCTGAAGCTGGCCAAAACGGATGAACAGCGAACCGAGGCTTTGACCCTGTTCCGGGACGCCGTGGCGCGGGGCGAAACCGAAGCGGGCCTGTATCTGGCCGAGGCGCTGCTGACAGATGGCAACATCACGCCCGCAGACCAGAATGAGGCGCAACTTATGTTGCTGCCCCTGGCTCAAGCCGGGAACGGGGCTGCGATGACGCTGCTGCCCCTGGCGGATCCGGCGAACTATCCGAACCTTGACGCCGTCTATGCCGAGTTCCGTGACGCGGTTGACGCAGGGGGCGATTTTGATGCCTTGCTGATCGCGCTGGATCGACAGCCGGATGCAAACCTCCAGGCGGATTATCTGCGCCGGGCGGTGGCTGCCACATCGTGCAACTTTGATCAGATGATCCGCCTTGCGGCGTATTTCGGGGAAAAGGTGGATCGACCGGCCTTCGAGAAATGGATGAAGGTCAGCGAGTCGCTGGCCGAACAGGATGGCTGGCGCATGACGCAGATGGCGGATGCTCTGATACGTTACGGCACGCCCCAAGATGCAGATCGCGCCGATCGCTATTACCGGATCGCGGTGGAGGCAGGCAACCGAACGGCCATGCACCGGTTGCTCGCGATTTATGCGAAATCCGGGGATCCAAAGTACGACCCGGCCTTGTCGGCCACCACCTACGTTTCTTTGATCGAACGGTCTGACGCGGGTGAATTGCCGCAGATGCTGGCCCGTCTCGATGCGGAAGAGCCGGAGATCAAAAACGCGGTTTACGCGGTGATCGACACCGAACAACTGTATAAAACCGCAGCCGAGGCTGGCGACCCCCAGGCCATGCGGGAATATGCGCTGATGCTGCGGGATGATGCGGCAAGCCCGAAGGACGTTCAACAATCGACGGGCTGGCTGGCACAGGCGGCCGAACTGGGCGATGTCGATGCCATGGTCGAATACGCCATCTCCCTGGCGTTCGGCGTGGGCGTGGAGGCGTCGCAGGCAGAAGCATTGGTCTGGCTGGGCCGTGCCGCCGAACTTGGCAATGCCCGCGCAGTAACCTTGGTAACGACCCTGAACCTTTCTGAAAGCGATACCCAATGATCACGGCGAATAAACGGTCCTTCATCCGGTTTCTGTCTGCGGGGATGATGACCGCATGGTGCTTCGGTGCGGCGGCTGCCGAAACCGAAATCGGTGTGATTCCTGAAAACGGGGCGGCAGCAGTGGCCGAAGATGCGAAAGATGTTTGCTTTGAATCGGTCGATCCGGTGGTGAGCCTGTCGTACGGCAGTCGCTATACCGTCGAAAGTGAAACCCGGTCGGATTTCGACGAAGAAAGCAACGCCGAGGTTGAGGCCGCCTTGGGCCCGATTGATGATTTTGTGGCGGACCTTGCAAAATATTCGAACCGGGCGATCAGCCGCAAAAACGAACGTGCAACACTGGCCGCTGATTGCGTTCTCGACAGGCTGGCCCCTTGGGCTGCGGCTGATGCGCTCAGCGATCTGCAAACCGTGACGGCGGAAATATCGGTGCCGGGGCGGTTGGCGGGCATGGCCTTTGCCTATGCCAACGCCGCATCCGTTGCATCCGAAAATCCTGACAGGAAAGCCGGGATCGAGGCTTGGCTGCGCGCGCGGGCGGAACAGACCATGGTATTTTTTGATACCGAGGCCCCCGAACGCGCCGCAAGCAACAACTTGCGGGCCTGGGCGGCTTTGGCCGTGGCGCGCATCGGGCTGACCCTGTCGGATGACAAGATGGTGGATTGGGCGGATGCGTCGGTCCGGTTGGTCGCCTGTGCTGCCAATGACGACGGCAGTCTGCCCCGGGAAATGGAACGCGGACGGCTGGCCCTGCACTATCACATTCACGCCCTTGGCCCCCTTGTCGTCACGGCAGCCCTGCTGCAAACCAAGGAACGTGATCTTTTCGAGGAATGTGACCGTGCCATTCCCCGTGCCGTCGGGTTCATGATCGCCGCGTTGAAGGATCCCGATCTGGCCGCCACCCACGCCGGGGTGGCCCAAAGTTTTTCCGAACCAAAGCCTGAAGTTCTGGAAGGGTTCGAAATTGCCTGGGCTGTCCCTTACCTGCAATTTGTCGAGGATGCAGACCTTGCCGAATTGGCCAGTCAGTTCGATCTGTTGGCCAATTCCAAAATGGGTGGCGATCAGACTTTGCTTTGGGCACCCGAACCGCCCGCACCATAGGGCCGCTGGAATTGCATGACCGCCATCGGTTCAAGATACCGGTTGGCAGCTATGCACCCGTCGCCCGCTGGCTGTGCCACAGGGTGTACAGACCCGCCGCCACCACCACGGCAGTGCCGATCACCACGGACAGACGCAAATCCTCGTCATACACCGCGATCCCGATGATCGTGACCAGAACGATCTGCAGATAGGCAAAGGGCTGCACCTTTGCCGCCTCGGTCACTTCATAGCATTTGATCAGCATCCAGTTCGCCAACAGGGCAAGCAAGGCATAAACCGTCATATTTACCCAGTCAAAACCGCTCATCGCCTCCCATGACGGAATGCCCACCGCGCTGATCAGAACGCCGCCAATCAGGCCCGCCCAAAACAGACTGACAAACGCCGGTTCATCCCGCGTCGTCAGCCGCGTCAGAATGGAATACAGCGCGAACATCAAGGCCGCCGTGAACGGCAGCAGTGACGCCAGTGAAAATACCCCCGACCCCGGTTGCAGGATGATCAGAACCCCCGTCAACCCGATGCCAATGGCCAGCCAGTTCTGCCATTGCACCCGTTCCCCCAGCAGCGGCACCGAAAGGGCGGCAACCAGCAAGGGACAGACGGCAAAGATCGCGTGCGAATTGATCAGCCCGATCAGGGTATAGCCCTGCACGATGATACACACTTCGGCAATCAGCAGGCTTGCCCGGGCCAGATGCAGGAACGGGTGGCGCGTGCGGATGGCAGCACGAAATCCTTCGGGGCGGCGCAGGGCCAGCAGGATCACGAAACCCGCAAAGAACCAGTAGCGCACCATGATCACCATGAACACGTTGTAGGTTTCCGCAAGATGCCGCGAAAATCCGTCCTGAACGGCAAAGATGGTCACAGCAGACAGCATCAGCAAAATGCCCGTCTTGCGGTTCTGGTCCGTCATCTGGTTAGTACTCCGGCAGACATGTGCCGTTTGTGCGCATGCCCGGGCAAGCGGGATACCTGAAACCCCGCCGTCTGCAAGGCCCGCCGCACATGGCCCGCCGCCGTATAGGTGGCGAATGTGCCGCAGGAAACGGTATGGGCTGCCACTTCGGCCAATATCGCATCCGTCCAAAGTTCGGGGTTCTTCGCCGGGGAAAACCCGTCAAGAAACCACGCATCTGCCCTACCCGGCCATTGGGCAAGTGTTTCCCGCGCATCCCCGATCAGGATCTGTGCCTGCACACCCGGCAGGGCTATTTCACGCGCTCCGGCAGCCCATTGCGACAGAAACGCATCCGTCAGATCGGCAAGGGCGGGAAAATGCGCCAAGGCTTTTGTCATGTCGTCCAGACTTAGGGGGAAAGCCTCGAATGACGTGAACCTCAACACCCCGGCTTGTCCTGCCCTTCCCCACAGCGCCGCCGTGGCCAGCAGGTTCAGGCCGGTGCCAAAGCCCAGCTCCGCAATGTGAAAACCCGGGCGAAACCGCGCCGGCAGTCCGTTGCCTGCATGAAACACATGCGCCGTTTCCGCCAGTCCGTCGTGGATCGAAAAATAGGGGTCTTCAAAGCGCCTTGAAACGGGAACACCCTCGCGCCAGTCGATCCCCGTCTGGTCTGATCCGGTCATCCGTCCTACACCCTGTTGCGGGCGCAAGATGATCCGGGGCGATGGGAATGACAAGCAGGCGGATCACAGTGATGGGGGCAGGGATCTTCGGCCTGTCAATCGCATGGGAACTGGCACGTCGGGGGGCCGCAGTTCGCGTGGTGGAGGCGGCGGCCGTCGGCGCCGGGGCAAGTGGCGGCCTTGTCGGGGCCCTGTCCCCGCATGTGCCCGAACAATGGAACGCCAAAAAGCAGTTCCAACTGGAAAGCTTGCTGATGGCCGCCGATTGGTGGCGCGGGGTTGAAGTCGCATCGGGCCTGCCCTCGGGCTATGCGCGCACAGGTCGGCTGCAACCCTTGGCGGATGATCACGCCGTGGATCAGGCACAGGCGCGGGCCACAGGTGCCGCCGACCTGTGGCAGGGCCGCGCGCAGTGGCGCGTGCTGCGGGCAACCGCGACGGCATGGGAACCGATCACCCCGTCAGGTTGGCTGGTGCACGATACGCTCAGCGCGCGTCTGCAGCCGCGCATGGCCCTGCAGTGTCTGGTGGCGGCCTTGCAGGCAACGGGCAGGGT
>JANMDH010000451.1:0-2051 GCA_031376195.1 Gemmobacter sp.
ATGATCTGCCCGATGCCCCCCTGTTCCTGATCGCCAACGAATTCTTCGACGCCCTGCCGATCCGCCAGTTCACGCGTCATGCCAATGGCTGGGCGGAAACCGTCGTCGGCCTGCATGATGATGCCCTCATCCTTGGCCAAACCGATCCCGCCCCCATCGCGCAACTGGCAAGTCGCCTGGCAGACACCGCTCCCGGCGATATCGTCGAGATCTGCCCCCTCGCCCCCCACTTCATGTCCACGATTTCCTCCCGCATTGCCACGCACGGCGGGCTTGCCCTGATCATCGACTATGGCGATTGGCAGTCGCGCGGCGATACCCTGCAGGCCCTGCGCGCCCACCGATTTGTTCCCGTTCTGGAAAACCCCGGTCAATCCGACCTTACCGCCCATGTGGATTTCGCCGCCCTCGCCGCCCATGCCCCCCCCTGCAAGACCCGCTATACCACCCAGGGTGCCCTGCTTGACCGCCTCGGCCTGCCGCAGCGCAGTGCCCGCCTTGCCGCATCCTTGGGCGGCCCGGCGCTGCAACAGCATCTGGCCGCCACACGGCGCTTGACCGCGCCTTCGGAAATGGGAACCCTGTTCAAAGTGCTGGCCGTCCATGCCCCCGACGCGCCTGCCCCCCCGGGGTTCCCATGATGCTGGAGATTCTGACCGCTGATGCCCTGTCCCCCCTGCGCCACGGGTTCTTTACCCGCAAGGGCGGGGCCTCCTCCGGCATCTTTTCCGGCCTCAACTGCGGCCCCGGCTCCACCGACCTGTCCGATGCCGTCGCCATCAATCGCACCCGGGTCGCCCACGCCCTTGGCGCGCAGCCCGAACATCTGATCACACTGCATCAGGTTCACTCTGCCGACGTTCTGCACGTCCAGACCGCCCCCACCAGCGGTCCCCCCCCCAAAGGCGACGCCATGGTCACCGCAACCCCGGGTATCGTCCTTGGCATCTTGACCGCCGATTGCCAGCCCGTCCTGTTCGCCGATCCGGCCGCCGGTGTCATCGGTGCCGCCCATGCCGGATGGCGCGGCGCGCTGACTGGCGTGCTGGAGGCGACGATAGACGGCATGGAACGCCTCGGTGCCCATCGCCGCACCATATGCGCCGTGATCGGCCCCACAATCAGCCAGCCCGCTTATGAGGTCGGACCGGAGTTTGTGGCGAGTTTCGTTGCACATGACCCCGCCAACCACCGCTTTTTCGCGCCCGGCAAAGATGACCGTTCCATGTTCGATCTGCCCGGCTACAGCCTGAATCGCCTGCGCGCCGCCGGCATTGCACAGGCGGAAT
This sequence comes from Gemmobacter sp., assembly GCA_031376195.1. Classification (GTDB taxonomy): domain Bacteria; phylum Pseudomonadota; class Alphaproteobacteria; order Rhodobacterales; family Rhodobacteraceae; genus JANPIX01. The sequence goes on from JANMDH010000451.1 coordinate 1,290, forward strand.
GGACGGGGCACTGCACCTTTCATGACGAAGACCGCTTCTTTTCCTTTCGCCGCAGCACCCACCGGGCCGAAGCGGACTATGGTCGCCTCATATCTGCCATTCGGCTGGGCTGACCCTTCTGCTTTTCGCGGATACCGCCATACAGGCACAACGCCGTAAATGCGCCCAGATTTCCGGGGTTCCGGCACATCCCGGCCAAACCCCTGCCGCAATGCCATCGTCAACTGCTTGTCGAACGCACAAGACCCCGCCCGGAACCATGATTGAGGATCGCATGCAAACCCAACGCCGCTGGATGAAATCCATGCTCGCCGCCAGCCGGGATCCACAGGCCAATACAGGACGTCTGCGCCCCGCGACGCCTGGCCGGACCAGCCCCACAGCACCGCGGCCCAGCGTGCCAAGCCCGATGAAATCGGGTCGCTCGATCTGGCCTAATCAAACATAAATCAACCCTCAACCGATACGAAAAATCGAATCACTTTCTCTGCCAACCCTGCTCATCTGGCCGGGCATCCGTCCCTTTTTTGCCGTTCCCCCGTGTAAGCCGGGTCGAATAGCCAATTTTCAGGCAATTTCGTCATGATCGTGGAACAACTTTGACAGACCGGGCAGATTTTGGCATAGTAATAACAAGGATCAGCCACCGCCCTTCGCGTTTGACTGGTCAGTGTCAGGATGGCGGCCCCGATGCGAATCTCTGCGCATCATAAAAGGGGTCGCCTGTCTTGTTTATGGCACCTCAGGCGCTGCGCGCCAGCC
>JANMDH010000461.1:0-8748 GCA_031376195.1 Gemmobacter sp.
GCGCGTTGCAGACAGGCTTTCTGGCGCTGGCATGGCTGCTGGGCGGCCCGCTGGGGTTGGCCCTGTTCGCGGGTCAGGCCTTTGTCGCCATCTGGCAGTTGGAATTGGTGAACTACATCGAGCATTACGGCCTGACCCGCAGGCATCTGGGCGACGGGCGCTATGAACATGTGCAGCCGCGTCACAGCTGGAACGCCACGCACCGCGTCTCCAACTGGTTGCTGATCAACCTGCAACGCCATTCGGATCACCACTTCAAACCGGAACGGCGCTTTCCCCTGCTGCAAACCTATCCACACGATCAGGCCCCGCATCTGCCCTATGGCTATCCCGTGATGACCGCGATGGCGATGGTCCCGCCCCTGTGGAAGCGCGTCATGAACGGGCGGGTCAAGGACTGGCGCAGGCTGCATTACCCTGACATCGCCGATTGGAAGCCTTACAACAAGGCGCTGAACCCGATGCCACGTGGGGCGGCAAGGGTGGGAAGCTGATGGGTGATAAGGGCGATCTGATCGTATTTGATGGCCACTGCGTCTTTTGCTCCGGCTTCGCCCGCTTTATGGCAAAACGAGACAAACGCAACCATTTCCGCTTTGTCACCGCGCAATCCGAAACAGGCCGGGCGCTCTATCATGCGCACAACCTCGACCCCGATGTGATGGACACGAATATTGTCATCCTGAACGGCAAAGCCCATATCAAGATGCAGGCCTTCGCCGCCGCCGTGTCTGTTCTGCCGTGGCCGTGGCGCTGGGCGGCGGTGCTGGGGCGCATTCCGAACCGCTTGTCCGACCCGGCCTATGACTGGATCGCGCGGAACCGGTATCATTTCGGCAGACAGGCCTGCCTGATCCCGACGCCCGCCCTCAAGGCCCGGTTGATTGAATAAACGTGTCCTGATCCTTGGCGGTTACGGCGTGTTCGGCGCACGCATCGCGATGGGCCTTGCGCGCGACTCGGGCCTGACGGTTCTGGTTGCGGGGCGGGATGCGGGGGCGGCGGCCAGGCATTGCCGTGAATTCGGGGGCGAGGCGGTCGTGCTGGACCGCGACATGCCCGATCTGGCGGACCAACTGTCGCAACTGCACCCTGATCTGGTGATTGACGCGGCAGGCCCGTTTCAGATTTACGGGGCTGACCCTTACCGTCTTGCGCGGATCGCGCTTCAGGCAGGCGCGCATTATCTGGACCTGTCCGATGACGCGGGCTTTACCGACGGCATCGCGGCGCTTGATACTTTGGCCCGCGCGCGCGGCCTTGTCGCCCTGTCCGGCGTGTCCTCGGTTCCGGCCCTTTCCTCGGCTGTGGTCACGGCATTGATCCCGGGTCTTTCCGACATCCACCTTATCGACAGCGTGCTGTTGCCCGGAAACCGCGCCCCGCGCGGGCTGTCGGTCATCCGCGCGATACTCGCGCAAGTTGGCAAGCCCCTTACACTGTGGCGCGGCGGGCGGGCGCAGCCGGTTCCGGGCTGGTCCGGCCTGACGCGCGTCACCTTGCCCGGACTTGGCCCCCGCTGGGCCAGTTTCATCGGCGCGCCGGATCTTTCGCTGTTCCCGGCGCGGTTCAACGCCCGGTCGGTCCTGTTCCGCGCCGGGCTGGAACTGTCGGTCATGCATCTGTCCCTCGGGCTGCTCGCCCTGCCGGTGCGCTGGGGCCTTGTGCGCGACCTGACACCTTTGGCCCGGCCCCTGCGCTGGCTGGCGAACGGGCTGCATCCCTTTGGCAGCGACCGGGGCGGCATGCTGGTGCGGGTGATCGGCCTGACCCCGGACGGCAAGGCGGAACAACGCGACTGGACGCTGATCGCAGGCGCAGGCGACGGCCCGCATGTGCCTGCCCTGCCTGCGCGCATTGTGGCGGGTGCAGTCCTGGGCGGCCGGATTGCCCCCGGCGCACGGGCCTGCCTTGCAGAATTCACCTTGAATCATCTGGCGGGCGTGATCGGCGACTTGAACATCGTGACAAAGACGGATGTCACGCCCTTTTCAATGCTGTTTCCCACCGTGCTGGGCAATGATTTTGACCGCCTGCCCGCCCCCGTCCGCGATCTGCACCGTGTGATAGATCAGCGTGATTGGCGGGGTCGTGCACAGGTGACACGGGGCGCGGGCCTGCTCGCGCGGCTGGCCGCCGGGATCATGCGGTTTCCGCCAGCAGCGTCAGACGTGCCCGTCACCGTCAGCATGACGCGCAAGGGCGAAGCCGAGGTCTGGATTCGTGATTTCGCCGGGCACAGGTTCCGATCATACCTGCGGCAGGGGCGGGGCGGCGCGTTGACGGAACGCTTTGGCCCCTTGCGCTTTCGCATCGGTCTGGCGGTGAAGGATGGTCGGCTGCACTATCCTGTCGTGTCCGGCACCGCCTTTGGCCTGCCAATCCCCCGCGCCCTGCTGCCCCAAAGCAACAGCTTAGAGGCGGCAGATGATCAGGGCCGCGCCACGTTTGACGTATCCCTGTCGCATCCCGTGACCGGGTTGATCGTGCGCTATCAGGGTTGGCTGGTGCCGTCCGCGTAAAGTGGCATGCCACGCATCGAAAAAGGCCCCGCCATGACATCACGGCGGGGCAGGTATGCCGCGGACCTCCGCAGCACAGGCGTTCGAATATGATGGATGTGGGGTCAGTTCGGGCGGATCGTATCCGCTTCCATTTCCGCCCGAATCTGCTGACGCAGGATGTCGATCGGGATCAACTGCCCTTCCCGCCGGAAATGCCAGTAGGTCCACCCGTTGCAGGATGGTGCACCTTCCAGTGCCGCCCCCACCTGATGGATCGACCCCTTCACGTCATGCCCGATCAACGTGCCGTCCGCGCGCACCTTCGCCGTAAACCGGCTGCCCAGCGATACCAGTTCCTCGCCCGGTCGCAGCATCCCGCGCTCAACCACCTGACCAAAGGGCACCCGTGGCTCTGACCGTTTTGATCCCGTCACTTCAAGTGCCGACGCATCAAACCGACGCACCCTGTCGATCCGCGCTTGTGCCGCCGCGCGATACCCCGCCTCGCGCTCGATCCCGATAAAATCGCGCCCCAGCATTTTCGCCACGGCCCCCGTCGTCCCCGTCCCAAAGAACGGGTCCAGCACCACATCGCCCGGGTTTGTCGTGGCTAAAATCACCCGGTGCAGCAGGCTTTCCGGTTTCTGTGTCGGATGCGCCTTGTCGCCGTTGTCATCCTTCAGCCGTTCATGCCCCGTGCACAACGGCAGAACCCAGTCCGACCGCATCTGCACCCCGTCGTTCAGCGCCTTTAGCGCCTCGTAGTTGAACGTGTATTTCGACCCTTGATCCCGGCTTGCCCAGATCAGCGTTTCATGCGCGTTCGTGAACCGTTTCCCCCGGAAATTCGGCATCGGGTTCGACTTGCGCCAGACCACATCGTTCAGCAGCCAAAAGCCCTGATCCTGCAACACCGTGCCCAGACGGAACACGTTGTGATAACTGCCGATCACCCAGATCGCCCCGTTCGGTTTCAGGATGCGCTTCGCCGCCGCCAGCCAGTCCCGGGTAAACGCGTCATAGGCGGCAAAGCTGGAAAACTGGTCCCAGTGATCATCAACCGCATCGACCAGACTGTTGTCAGGCCGGTGCAATGCCCCCTTCAGTTGCAGGTTATACGGCGGGTCTGCAAAGATCAGGTCCACGCTTTGCGGTGGCAGGCTCCACATCGCCTCGACGCAGTCACCCGCAATAATCTGGTTCAACGGAAGATGCGCTTCCGAAACCCGTGTCTTCACATCCATGTTTGCCTCTGCCCCCGGCATTTGCGCCGTTCTTGTTGACCACAGGATGAGTCATTGCCGATTCGCCGTCAAATTCTTTATTGAATCAAGGGTTTATGATTTTCTCTTGATACAATATCTTGTGGACGGGCGCGAACGACCGCCTATGGTGAGCGGTCACCCCAAGATTTAGAAGTGCTGCACGATGCTCCCGCGTCGGATAGCCCGCATTGCGGTCCCAGCCGTAGCCCGGAAATTGTTGCGCCAAATCCACCATGCGTCTGTCGCGTGCCACTTTTGCCACGATCGATGCCGCCGCAATCGACAAACAACGCGCATCGCCCTTCACGATCGCCTCCGCACGGCAGGGCATGTCGCGCGGGATCAGATTGCCGTCGATCAGGGCGTGATCCGGCAGGTTCGGCAATCCCGCCAGCGCGCGCGTCATTGCCAGATGGCTGGCCCGCAGAATGTTGAGCGTGTCAATCTCCTCCACGCTCGCCTCGGCAATGCAAACGTCGCAATGGGTATGGATCAGGTCCGCCAGTGCCGCGCGCCGCGCCGCTGTCAGAACCTTGCTGTCGGCCAGGCCTTCGGGGATATGCCCGGCGCGCAGGATCACGGCGGCAGCAAACACCGGGCCAGCCAACGGGCCGCGCCCCACCTCGTCCACGCCTGCCACGCGGCATGCGCCACCGGCCAAGGCGGCCTTTTCAAAGGAATGATCGGGGATGAATGCGCGCGCCATGGGGGGACACCTAAACAGGTCCATGGCGCGCGCGGTAGGGAAATACGTCTTCGTAGAAAGGTCTTTTGGTCGAATGGCTGACCCGAATGGATGGGGACAGGAGCTGCTCACCCTCCTGCCCCCTGATACCGGCCTGCGGGCATTTGCGGCATTCGTGGGGACGAAAATACCTGCCGCAGACCGGATGGGAATGTCTTAGCGTCCCAACCGGAACCCCGCCTTTTTCAGGCAGCTCGCCGGGAACAGACGGTCTGGACGCCCGTAGATGCGGGCCGACACTGCGCAATAGTAGGGCAGGTTGCGGATGCTGTAGGATTGCAGGCAGCTTTCACTGTAACCCGTGCGGTCATGGCGCAGGCCCGTCACCGCAATCGCGCAGGCCGCCGGGATCCGGTTCTGATTGCCATGCCCCGGACGCGGCTCCACAACCACGGGCCCCTTGTCGTCATCGTCGTTGTTCTTTGACAGTTCATTCGCAATGATCGCCGCAATCGCGACCCCCAGTAAAAGTTTCGTCAGATCCTTGCCGTCCACTTCGGCCCGCGTCGGCATCGCACTGGCGGCCAGCAGTCCCAAGGCAGTCGCACTCGCCGCGATCAAGGCGACAAAACGGTGGCGCAGGGTCCGCAGGCGGGGGTTCACGGTGGTCATGGCAGTGATCCTTTCGGCTTTCGTCCCCGACACGCCAACCGCGCCGGACTTGATGCCTTGACCATTCCCCGCCTTCCCCCCGTCTCGCAATAACAGCGCAGTGCTAAGTGATAACCTCGCCAGATTTACCGCTTGATATTGAATATCATCGTCCATACGCGCAGATTGAGCGTTGTGGATGTCCCACAATGCAACCCTGCGGAGCCAACCTTATGTCGCGCACCATCCTTGCCGTGATCCTCGCCCTTGTGACGGCGACTGCGGCCCAGGCGGAATGCTATGCAGATTACAAGGCAAAGCAGGACGATCCGTTGCGCCTGCACTATGGTGTGGCGCAGGTATCGGACGACAACTGCGATAAAAAGTCGGCCAAACGTGTGTTGACAAAGCGGCTTGCACAGGAAGGCTGGACAGTTCTGAACGTCCTGTCCATCTTCGGGCCTGAGGGCCTCGAAGAAAGGAAAGCCAGTGCCGGGGAATACTTCCTCCGCTTCTGACAGTTTGAAGGCAGGCAATCGGGTGGTCGCAGGCGGTATCGCCGCGATCGTGCTGATCCTGCTTGCGGCTGCAGTATTCCTGTTCATCAACCTGCCGGATGCGAATGCGTTCAACGCAAAGGTCGAACAGATCTTCGTGGACAACGATAATCTGGTCACGAGCGGGGAAATCAAACTGCTCGAAATTCTGGCCCAGTCGGGCACGGCGTTTTCCGAAGTGCTGACAAGCTACCGGATGGTGATCTTCGTTCTGCTGGTATTCGCAACGGCCCTGTTGCTGTCGGCGCTCGTGTTTCTGGTCACGATCATCGCCCTCAACCGGCGCATCAGTGCTATTCAAAGGTCGGGCATACAGGTCTCTTCTCTGCTGATCAGCCGCGAGGCGCGGGCCGTCTATATCAACGATATGGAATTCGCATTGACAGAAGCGGCGCTGGAAACCCTGTCGGTGCTGGCCGAGGCGCGGATGGATGATGATGTGCTGACCGGGGCGCAGATCGAAGGCGTGATTTCCGGGCGCAACGCGGCAGATTGTGACGAAGCGGCCGGGGCGACCCGTGTGAAACGCCTGCGCGACGCGCTGGGCAATCAATTGGTCAGCGAACTGCTGGTCAAGACGGTGGCGCGCCGGGGTTACATGCTGACTGTCGGCAAAGATGCGATCCGGATGATCTGAACCACACCGAGGTCGAGGCGGCGGCGGAATTTCCGCCCGCTTGGTCATGTCCCGCTCCCCTGGCCCCTTGTGGGGGGCCGGGGTGGGGCGGGCCACTCTGCACTTGCAGGCACCCCCACATTCGGCAACACCGATCACAGGCATCGCAGAGGCAAACCGCATGGACAGCGATATGATCATCCGCATTCAGGGCTGGCTCGATCAGGCCATTGATACGGCCACCGGATGGCTGACCAGCCCCGCCGCCTGGTCACAATTTGCGTTGCTGGCCCTCGCCTATCTCGCCGCCCGCCTGATCGCCCGGCGTGCCAGCCCCGTCCTGACCCGCCTTCTGACCCCGGTCGCGGCAAGCGACACCGTTCTCGCCCGTGCCCGACGCTTCAGCCTTTTGTTCCTGCCGCTTCTGCTGCCCTTGCTTGCCTATCTGCTCACCTATCTTGGCGAACAGGTCACCCGCTCCGTCTTTGGATCGGGCGATGTCATCGCTTTTGGCAAACGTGTGTTTCTGTTCCTTGCCGCCCGCGCCTTGGTCGGCCAGGTTCTGACCGATCCCTTTCTTCGTCTGCTGGGCCGTTATGTGTTGATCCCGGTCGCCGCCCTTCATGTGCTGGGGGTTCTGGACGACATCACCCTGCGGCTGGATGAAACCATGATTGCCTTGGGCAACATCCGCTTTTCCGTGATGGATCTGATCCGGGGCTTGATCGTGGGCAGCCTGCTTTTCTGGCTTGGCAGTTGGTCAAACCGCCAAAGCAAACACTACATCACCCAGCAACAGGCCCTGCGCCCCGCCACCCGCGAACTTGCACTAAAGGCTGTCGAGGTGGCGATCTTTGGCGCGGCCTTCCTGCTTTTGATGTCCGTCATGGGCATTGATCTTACCGCCGTCGCCGTTCTGGGCGGTGCCTTGGGCGTTGGCATCGGTCTTGGCCTGCAGCAGATCGCCGCGAACTTTGTCTCCGGGATCATCCTGCTGCTGGAAGGTCAGACGACTGTGGGCGACTATGTCGAACTCGACGGGGGCGAAAAAGGCACCATCGTCAAGATGACGGCGCGGGCCTGTGTTCTGGAAACCTTTGACGGCAGATGGATCGTGGTTCCGAACGAACATTTCATCACCAGTCGCGTCACGAACTATTCCGATCAAGGCAGCGCGAACCGGTACGAAGCCGCCTTTTCCGTCAGCTATGACACCGACATAAACCGCGTCCCCGCGATTATCGAGGATGCGGTGGCAAAGCTGCCGTTCGTATTGACCGCACCGGACGGCCCGGATTGCGAATTGAAAGGCTTCGGCGAAAGTGCTGTGGATTTCAGTGTGGAATACTGGGTCAGCGGGATTGACGACGGCAAGAACAAATATGGCAGCCCGGTCTTGTTCGCGATCTGGAACGCGCTGAAAGAATCGGGCATTGACATGCCCTATCCGCACCGTGTGGTGGAACTGCGGGATCAGCGGGCGTGAAAACCGCCCTTGTCATCGGCGGCGGCCCGGCAGGCCTGATGGCGGCGGAACGGCTGGCACAGGCGGGTCACCGCGTCGTGCTGGCTGACGCAATGCCCACCATCGGGCGCAAGTTTCTGATGGCGGGCAAGTCCGGGCTGAATGTGACAAAGGCCGAACCGGCCAATGCCTTTGCCGCGCATTTCGACACCGACTGGCTTGCCCCCATGCTGGCAGCGTTTGGTCCCGTGCAGGTGCAGGACTGGTGCCGCGATCTGGGGCAACAGGTTTTTATCGGATCATCGGGCCGGGTGTTTCCGGTTGCGATGAAGGCATCCCCGCTGCTGCGCGCGCAGGTCGCCCGCCTGCTCGGCATGGGTGTCCAGATCAGGCCCCGCTGGCGTTGGATCGGATGGGACGGCGCGTCGTTCGCCTTTGACACGCCCGCAGGCCGGCAGACCGTTGCCCCCGACGTGACCGTGCTCGCCCTTGGCGGGGCAAGCTGGCAGCGCCTTGGCTCGAACGCCGCCTGGGTGCCGTGGCTGATGGAAAAGGGGGTTGCAGTCGCACCCTTTCGCCCTGCCAACATGGGCTTTGGGGTGAACTGGTCACCGCATATGGAACGCCATTTCGGCTGTCCCGTGAAAGGCGTCGCCCTGATGGCAGGGGGGGCGCGCGAACGCGGCGAATTCATCGTTTCTGCCAAAGGGCTGGAGGGCGGCGGCATCTATGCCGTCAGCCGGGCACTGCGCCAAGGGACCAACCTGACGCTCGACCTCGCGCCCGATCAGCCTGCACCCGCCATCGCCGCAAGACTGGCGAAGATGCGCCCCGGCGAAACCCTTGCCAACCGTCTGCGCAAACTCGGACTTGCCCCCGTCGCCGTCGCCTTGCTGATGGAATTCGGGCGCGGGATGGACACAGTGGCCGCCATCAAATCCCTGCCCGTGCCCCTGACCGGACCCCGCCCCATGGACGAGGCGATTTCCGTCGCAGGCGGCATCA
>JANMDH010000525.1:0-20712 GCA_031376195.1 Gemmobacter sp.
GATGCAATCCATGCCTGTTCCAGTTCGGCCAGCCTTGCCCCCAGGGCGCGGCCTTTGAAGGCGGGCAGGTCGGTGGATTTGATCGGGAAAATGGCAGTTGCGCCACGGTTCACGTCCATGCGCCAATCATCCGGCAGGGTGTTTCCCAGCATGGCAGCGCGGATCAGGACGGCATCGGTGGCGCGGTCAGGACCGTGGCGATAGCCAAGGGTGGCGGGGCTGTCGGCGGAGGCGAGGGCCTGGCGGAGTTCGTGCAAATACTGGCCTTCGGCGCGGGACAGGCGCAGCGTATCGGTCGGATCCGCGCCACCCAGAGCGGCCAGTCTGCGCCGCCAGTCGGGTTCCATGCCGTCTTCGAGATGCACGAGCGGGGGCAGTGCGCAGTCATCGGCCCCGGGCAGGACGCGCGTCAGGATGCCCGCGCGGGCCATCGCGGCGACAGAAGGCGCGGGGTCGGGGGCGGCGAGCAGTTTGCGTATTTCGGCCCCGACACGTTCGCGAGAAAGGCCGTCGATGCCATCCGCTAGGCCGGCACAGGCGGCCAGACCTTCGGCATCCAATCCCTGATCGGGGTCGCCGTACCAGGCGTGAAAGCGGAAGAATCGCAGGATGCGCAGGTAATCTTCGCGAATACGGGCGGAGGCGTCGCCCACAAAGCGCAGGCGGTGCGCCAGCAGATCGGGGAGGCCACCCAGCGGGTCGATAACCGTGCCATCCGGCGTGGCATACAGCGCGTTCATCGTGAAATCGCGGCGGGCTGCGTCATCGCTGATCCGGGTGGAAAAGGCGACGACCGCACGCCTGCCATCGGTTTCGACATCGCGGCGGAAGGTTGTCACCTCAAACGGGACGCCGCCCGATACAACGGTGACAGTGCCGTGGTCAAAGCCGGTGGGCACCACGCGCAGACCAGCCCCGGTTGCGAGCGCTGTCACACGGGCGGGCGGGGCGTCGGTGGAGATGTCGATGTCACTGATCGGGGTGCCGATCAGGCTGTTGCGCACGCAGCCGCCGACGAACAGCGCCTGATGGCCGCCCGATGTCAGCGCCTGACAGACGGCCTGTGTTTCGGACCGGGTCAGCCAATCGCCGGTGATCTTCATTCTGCCATCCTGTCGGCCAGCCCGCGCAGGATGCGGGCAGTGGCCCCCCAGATGTAATAGGGGCCGTAGGGAACGGCGTAATAGCGGCGCATCTGGCCGCGCCAGATGCGCCCTTCGATCCGGTAGTTCGCAGGGTCGATGAGCAGGTCGAGCGGGACGGTAAACGCCTCGTCCACCTCGCCGGGTTCGGGAATGGGGGTGAAGTCGCCTGACAGATGGGCAAGGAAGGGGGTGACCTGATATCCGGTGATCGTTTCATGATCCGGCAGGGCGCCGATGACGCGAACCCGGTCGGGGATCAGGCCGATTTCCTCGTGCGCTTCGCGCAGGGCGGCAGCCTGGGGGCCGGTATCCCCGGCATCCACCTTGCCGCCGGGAAAGGCGATCTGGCCGGGGTGGTGTTTCAGATGGCTGGCGCGTTTCGTCAGGATCACGCAGGCACCGGCGGGACTGTCCCAGACGGTGACCAGCACCGCAGCCGGGCGCAGGGTCTGGCCGGGGGGATGCGCAAAGCCGGGGTTCAGGTCAAAATCGGACGAGGCCCGGGCGGGCCGCGACAGGGCACGGATCAGCGCCTCAGGCCCCATCGCCTTGGGCCTTTGCCGCTTCAGCCTCAAACCCGAGCGTTTTGGGGTCGAATTCGTAATGGGCCCCGCAGAACTGGCAATCGGCGGTCAGGATGCCTTCGGGGGTGGTCATCGTCATGATTTCGCGCTGCGAATAGATGCCGAGGCTGTTGCGCACCTTGTCTGCGGAACAGGAGCAGCCAAAGCGCACGGGTTGCGCATCGAAGACGCGGGGGTTTTCCTGATGGAACAGGCGGACGAGGAGGTCGGTGGGGGCAAGGGTCGGGCCGATGAGTTCGAGGTCTTCGACGGTGTCGAGCAGCAGGTTGACGCGGGACCAGTTTTCGCCTTCGTCGCCGTCCAGAATATCGGCATGGGTCAGCAAACCGCCTTCGCCGGACCCGGCATCGGCGGCGGCCCCTGTCGCAAAGGGGCTGGCCTTGGGCATGTGCTGGACCATCACACCGCCTGCGCGCCAGCGTTCGGTATCGCCGGGGGTGCGGCTGCGGCCAAAGGTCAGCGCGAAACGGGTGGGAAGCTGTTCGGACTGGGCAAAATAGGTTTCGGCACAGGACGACAGCGACCCGCCGGTCAGGGGCGTGATGCCCTGATAGGGGGTCATGCCCTGCCCCTGATCAATGCGGACGGCGAAGTAGCCGCCGCCGATCAGATCGAAGGGGGGAGTGCCGGATTCGAGTTTATCGGCGTCATAGTTGGCATAGGCGCGGATGCGGGCGGGTTGGCCATCATCGGTGGGACCGTAGTAGTCGGTGGCGATCAGGCGGACGGCACCAAGGCCGGTCACTTGCAGCGACAAGCGCCAGCGAAGTTTGATGGTTTGACCAATGAGTGCTGTCAGCAAGGCCATTTCTGCAACCAGCGCCTCAATCTGGGGGGGATAGGCGTGTTGACGCAGGACCTGATCCAGCACGCCGTCGAGCCGCGCAATGCGGCCACGGACATCGGACAGATCCAGCTGGAAGGGCAGGACGGTATCATCCCAGGCGATTTGAGTGGCGATGGTCATGGGCTATCCTTAACGCGACAGTCTTGGCATACCGCGTCCATATAGGGACGGCAACCAAGCGACCAAAGGGGGCAGCCATGATCAGGCGGTATGGCGACGTTGTGAAAGCAGGGCAGCGGTATCGGCGCAGGCCGGGGGTTTACGCAGTGCTGCTGCGCGGCGACAGCCTTCTGGCGACGTTCCAGGAGGCCCCGGTGCCGGAACTGCAGTTGCCGGGCGGGGGGATTGATGCGGGCGAGCATCCGGTGGCGGCGCTGCACCGGGAGGTGATCGAGGAAACGGGTTGGCGGATCGGGGAGGTGCGACGGATCGGGGCGTTCCGGCGGTTCACCTATATGCCGGAGTATGAGATGTGGGCGGAAAAGGTCTGCACCGTGTATCTGGCGCGGCCCGTGCTGCGGTTGGGTCAGCCGACCGAGGCGGGGCATAGTGCGGTGTGGCTGCCGGTGGGGGATGCGTTGCGTTCGCTGGGCAACGCGGGGGATCGGGCGATGCTGGCGCGGGTAGTTTTGGCCTAAACCCGTGCGCCGGTGTATTGAAACAATGCGCCCGACACATCATCAAGGAAATCGGCACCGCCATTGAAGGTTTGCAGATCCCAGACCAGCGCGTCCAGCAGGGGGGCATTCGGCAGGCGGGCGTTGGTCTGCAAGATGCGCGCAAGGCCATCGGACCCCAGTTCGGCGCCGGTGGTGTTCATGCATTCCGTAACGCCGTCGGAGACGAGAAACAGCCGATCCCCCGGCAGAAGCTGCAAATCGATACGGTCATAGCGGGCGCCGGGGAACAGGCCGATGGGTAAGCCCCCGTTTCCGACAAATTCCACGCGGCCATCGTGACGCATGACCACCGGGTGCGGATGGCCGGCCTGAACCAGGGCGACGTGCCCGGTCGCAAGATCAATTTCGGCATAGGCGAGCGTAAGATAGGGATCGACCTGCAATTCAGTCAGCAGCAGGCGGTTCAGCCGGGCTGCGACAATTTCGGGCGGCCAAGCGCTGCGCTGGCCATGACCGTCGAATGACAGGGCGATGTTCTGGTCTGACCGGGTTCCGGCCAATAGCCCCGCCAGCCGCGCCGTCAGCATCGCAGAGGCCACGCCATGCCCCGACACATCCACCGAAAACATGGCAAGCCGCCCCGGCCCTACATCGAAGAACCCGGCCAGATCGCCGCCGACATGCCCCGACGGACGCAGAAGAATCGATACCGACCCGGTGCTGAAATCACGATGCCGGTCGGGCACCAGGGCCTGCTGCAGTTTGCGCGCCTCGATCAGGTCACGGTCCAGCGAATCGTGGATCGTTTGCAGACGGCCAAGGGTGCTGCCGATCAGACGGTTCTTTTCCATCAGTTCGGCCTGCATCCCGATGATACGTTCGCCCACCCGCAGGCGCGCGCGCAATTCATCGGCGTTCACGGGTTTTGTCAAAAAATCATCGGCCCCGCAGTCAAGGCCATCCGCCACATCCGCCTTGCCGGAGTTGGACGTGAGAAGGATGAAATACCCGTAGGTTTCACGCGGGAGCGTACGAAAGGCCCGGCAGAATTCGATGCCCGACAGGCCGGGCATGACCCAATCGCTGATCACCATGTCAAAGGCAGTCTGGCGACACAGAATCAGGGCATCGTCGCCCGACGCAGCCTCGGTCACGGCATAGCCGGCGCGCGACAGCGACACCGACAGGAGGCGACGCTGGGCGCGGCTGTCATCGACGACAAGAACATGCAGGGGCAGTGCATGGTCCGCCAGACCCGCCGACGCGGGACTGTCGTGGGCGATTGGGAAGGCGCGGGCTGCCTGCACGTTGGTTTCCGGGCGGTTCGGGGTTTTTGGGTGGTTCGGGTTTTCGGGCGGTTCGGGTTTTCGGGCGGTTTGATCGACCCTTGTGTGCCGTGCAAATCTTAACGGTGGATGAAACTTAAAATGCGCGGCTTTCCGTGCGCCGGATGTTACCGGGCGTTAACGCAGGTGGGCCATGGTGACAGGGTGTGGTTCCTGCCGGGGTGGCGGGTGGAGGGTGTGTGATGATTGACTGGACGCGTGTCGCGGACCTGCGGTCCGAGATTGGCGAAGACGGATTTGCCGAAGTGATCGATCTGTTTCTGGAAGAAACGGATGAAGTGACCTTGCGCCTGTCACAGGCAGGCATCGGCCCGATGATCGGGTCTGACCTGCATTTTCTGAAGGGCAGTGCCCTGAACCTTGGGTTCAGCGATCTGGCGCATCTTTGTGCGGACGGCGAAAGGATGGCGGGCGCAAATGAAAGCACGGGCATTGATCTGGGCCGCATCCTGCGTTGCTATCATGCCAGCAAGATCACCTTTCAGGACGGGCTGAGGCGCGCGTCAGCCGCGTAAGCGGGGCACCTGCAGCCAAAAAGGTTGCGAACCGCTTGAACTGAAGGCGATGGGGGGGCATGTTGCATCCTGTCATCGGCAAAAAAAGGCCGACAGTTTCAACAGGGACATTGCACCATGAATACTGCCCAAGATTTTCTAGGCGGTAACGCCGTTTATCTTGCCATTGCGGCCTTTATCATTCTTTGCATCTTTCTGGGTGTGCGGATCGTGCCGCAATCCGAAAAGCATGTGGTCGAACGGTTCGGGCGACTGCGGTCGGTTCTGGGGCCGGGCATCAATTTCGTGGTGCCGTTCCTGGACCGGATCGCGCACAAGATCAGCATTCTGGAACGGCAGTTGCCGACGGCAAAACAGGATGCGATCACGACAGACAACGTTCTGGTGAAGGTGGAAACATCGGTATTCTATCGCATTACAGAACCGGAAAAGACGGTGTACCGGATCCGGGACGTGGATGCGGCCATCGCGACAACCGTGGCAGGGATCGTGCGGTCGGAAATCGGCAAGATGGAACTGGATCAGGTGCAGTCGAACCGGACGGCACTGACGCAGAATATCCGCGAACAGGTGCGGGCGATGGTGGACGAATGGGGAATCGAGGTGACGCGGGCCGAACTTCTGGACGTGAATCTGGATGAGGCGACCCGGGCGGCGATGTTGCAGCAGTTGAATGCGGAACGGGCGCGGCGGGCGCAGGTGACGGAAGCAGAGGGCAACAAGCGGTCGGTGGAACTGAACGCGGATGCGCAGCTGTATGCGGCCGAACAGGAATCCAAGGCGCGGCGCATTCTGGCGGACGCAGAGGCCTACGCGACGGGCGTGATTGCGGAGGCGATCAAGGAAAACGGGATCGAGGCGGCGCAGTATCAGGTGGCGCTGAAACAGGTTGAGGCGTTGACAGCGGTGGGTCAGGGCGCGGGCAAGCAGATGATCATTGTACCGGCGCAGGCGCTGGACGCGTTTGGGGATGCGTTCAAGATGCTGAAGGGGCGGTTGTGATGTGGGCAACATGGTGGGTCTGGGTGGCGGGCGGCTTTGCGCTTGGCGTGCTGGAGGTGATCGTGCCGGGGTTCATTTTCCTTGGCTTTGCGATTGGCGCGGTGCTGACGGGGATTCTGGTCGGGACGGGCCTGATCGGGGGGAGCCTGCCGCCATTGCTGGTGATTTTCGCGGTAGCGTCGCTGATCGCGTGGTTGGCCTTGCGCAAATCCATGGGGGTGCGCGAAGGGCAGGTGAAACTGTGGGACCGCGATATCAATGACTGACAGTTTCGCGGGGGCAAAACTGGCGTTGTTGAACGGCGATAATGTCCTGACCCATCTGCGGGACGATTTTGTGGGGCTGCCGTTTCCGGCGCATTGGGATTTGCCGGGGGGCGGGCGCGAGGGGGACGAGACGCCCGAAGATTGCGTGTTGCGCGAGCTGGACGAGGAATTCGGGCTGGTGCTGACGCCGGACCGCCTGATCTGGAAACGGCGGTTCAACTGGACGCACAAGCCCGACCGAAGTGTGTGGTTCTTTGGCGGGTTCATCGGCGAGGCCGAGATCGCGTCGATCCGGTTCGGGGATGAAGGGCAGTATTGGGAAATGATGCCCATCGCCGATTTTCTGGCGCACGGGCGGGCAGTGCCGGATTTGCAGGTGCGTTTGCAGATCTGGCTGGGGCAAAGTGCAGGCTGAGGAAACCTCGGTTCGCCCAGGTTCGTGGCGTGGCACCCTGACCTTGCGCGAAATGCGGCGCATGGAGGGGCGTTTTGCCGGATAACGGAACCGGATCACGCCAAGGATCGTTGCATAGGCATGAAACCAGAAATGGAGAAAGATCATGCCTGACTACAGCAACGAGTCGGTCACTCCGCGGCCCTATGTGCAGCCCAACGTCACAGTCAACCAGACGCCGGTGACACCTGCACGATCCGGCACGCCGGGCGCCGGGATCGCGTTGATCGTGATTGCGGTATTTGTGGTGATTGCGATCATGTGGGCGACCATGTCGACAAATGACACGGCCGTGGATGTGACGGTCAACCCGGCCGCACCTGCGGTCACGGAACCGGCGGCAACGGATGCAATGCCTGCCGCTGATCCTGCGCCCGTGGTGAATGAGACGACGACGGACCCGGCAACACCTGCGCCGGCACCAGCACCAGCACCGTAAAGTCAGATAAATCCTGTGGAAGGGGGCGGCTGACTGGCCGCCCTTTTTTCTATGCGGGCCTTGGCAGGCCGGCCAGAACCGCCTGTGCCGCGCGGCGCGGGTCGCTGGATTGCCAGATGGGACGCCCCACGACGATGTGGTCCGCGCCGTCGGCAATCGCCTGCCCGGGTGTTGCGACGCGTTTCTGATCGCCCAAGGTAGCCCCTGCGGGCCGCACCCCGGGTGTGACGATCAGCTTGCCACGCGCCTGAGGCAGGGCCCGGATTGCCGCCGCCTCTATCGGGCTGGCGATGATGCCGTCGGCCCCAGCCTCCAACGCGCGGGCGGCGCGTTCGAGCGTAATGTCGTGGATATCCCCCGGACGGATCAGGTTCGCGTCGAGATCGGCACGGTCGAGCGAGGTGAGGATTGTGACGGCAAGGATCTTCAACCCGGTGCCCGATTTGCCTTCTGCCGCCGCCCGCACCACCTGCGGATCGCCGTGGACAGTAAGAAAATCAAGGTCATACTGCGCGATGCCGCGCACTGCCGCCTCGATCGTCGCGCCGATGTCGAACAGTTTGAGGTCAAGAAAGATGCGCTTGCCATGTTCGGCCTTGAGTTCATTGGCCAGCGCAAAGCCACCGCCGGTCAACATGCCGAGACCGATCTTGTAGAACTGGACCGCGTCGCCGAGGCGGGTGGCAAGGTCGAGACCCTGGACGATGTTCGGCACATCGAGGGCGACGATAAGGCGATCATCTGGCATGGGTGCGGTTCCTTTACGGTCGGGGGGTGATGCGGTGGTGGGGCGGCCCTGTCAAGCGGTTGACTTCCCCGTGGCATTTCGGGACGGTTGCGCCGAACGCGGGGGATGCCGATGCAGATCACGATCACACATGAACGGGATGACGATGGCCCGAAATCCGGGCCGGTGACGGTGGGGTGGTTTCTGACGCAGGACAAGGGGGCGATCCTGTATGATGCGCCGGAACGCCTGATGTTCCGGCAGACGAACAAGGCGCATGCGAAATCGGCAAGCCGGTGTCCGGCCGTGATCCAGATGGAAAGCCGGTATTTCGTGGTGAAATGCCCGTTCGACATTCACATCGGGTTCGGGCGGGACAAGGAGGGCAAGGCGCATCTGGTGAACCGGGCGGGGGTGGGGTCATCCATCCGGGCAAGCAAGCTGGGCGAGTTGCTGACCTTGGTGAACGAGGTCGAATGGCGGTTTCCGGACCGTCCGACGATCCAGATGGTACTGCCCTACTGTTTCATTGCGGACGAACTTGTCTACATGACGCAGATCGGCACTTTTGCGCATTACCGCCGCGACCCGCTGCCGGGCACGATCTTTGGCGGGCGGTTCCCGATCAATGTCTGGCCGCGCCCGTTGATGTGGGCGTTCGAGTGGCATGAACCGGAACGGGACATCAAGATCGCGCGGGGGGAGCCGTTGTTCTATTGCCAGTTCGAAGCGGACGGGCCGGAACGCCCAGTGCAGATGGTGGAGGCGGAGCGGACGGCCGAACTGAACGCATACATGGACAAGATCGGGGGGGTGGTGAATTACGTGAACCAGACCTTCAGTCTGTTCAAGGCGGCGGAAGCCGTGCGTCCGGCAAAGCTGCTGAAAGCCAACGACCGCTGATGCGGGCGTCGCTGGAAATCTGGAGCCTGTCTGCGGGCCGGTCGCAGGTGGTGTTGGAAACGGACCTGCATATCGAGGCACCGAACTGGGATCCGTCGGGGGACTGTCTGCTGGTGAATGCCGGGGGGCGGTTGTTCCGGGTGCCTTTGGGCGGGGGGGAGCCGGTGGCGGTGGAGACGGGTTTCGCGGATCGCTGCAACAACGATCACGGGATCAGCCGGGACGGACGGCAGATCGTGTTGTCGCATCATGTGGAGGGCGGATCGGCGATCTTTCTGATGGATGCGGCGGGGGGTCTGCCGCGCCGGGTGACGGAACACGCGCCAAGCTGGTGGCATGGCTGGTCGTCGGACGGGGCGCGGCTGGCCTATGTGGCGGCGCGCGGGGACCGGCGGGCGATTGATGTTTACACGATAGGGGTTGGGGGCGGAGAAGAAACGCGCCTGACGCAGGGCGAGGGGCATTGCGACGGGCCGGATTATTCGGCGGACGGAAGCCGGATCTATTACAACTGCGACAGGGACGGGCATGCGCAGATCTGGGTGATGGGGGCGGACGGATCGGACCAGCGCAAGCTGTTTGCGGATGATCATGTGAACTGGTTTCCGCATCCTTCGCCGGACGGGCGGAATCTGGTGTATCTGGCCTATCCGCCGGGACCTTTGGGACATCCGGCGGACCGGCCGGTGGCCTTGTGCCTGTGCGATCCGGAGGGAGGCAACCGGCGGCGACTGGTGGCGTTCAACGGGGGGCAGGGGACGATCAACGTGCCAAGCTGGTCACCGGACGGTTCTGCCTTCGCATTCGTGCGGTACGGGGCTGTCTAAGTGGTGGGAATGACATAGAGGGCCTGCGATCCGCCCTTGACGGCCGTGGTGACGAGCCTGCGATCAAAGGTTGCGAGTTTGCCGCCGTTCCTGACGGCGAGTGCGAGGAGCCAGGTATCGGTCATCTGGGCAGAGGTGCGGATGAGGGAAAGATCGACGAGGTCGGAGCCAACCAGGCTGAAATCTTCGGGCAAACATCGGTGGTTGGGCAAAATGCGCATTCCGGCAAGAATTGATGCGACGGCGGCGGGTGATCCTGGACCAGTTGGATAGCGCACATTGCCCATAATGCGAAGCAACCCGTTTTCCGTGGTTGGGCAAGTTGCCCAATCCTCAGATCCAGTGGGTTTAAACCATTGGTGTGCAGGATCGTGAAAAATATGGAAGGGATCAGCCAGCGCGATCAGAACATTGACGTCCAACAGGAATGTCACGGATATTCGTCTCGCAGGGCATTCACAATTTCAAGGGTTATCGGCTCGGACGCCGGACCATCGCGCACCAGCAATGGAATGCCATTACGCTCACCTGCGACTTTGGTCCGCACTAACGCTTTGCGCGCGAGTTCGGATATCACATCGCCTAGGCTGCGGTCGGTTTGCCGGGCGATGGCTTTGGCCGCGGTCAGGACATCGTCATCAATGGTAAGGGTGGTTCGCATGGTGGCCCCGCATCAAGCATCAAGCATCAAGCATCAAGCATCAAGCATCAAGCATCAAGCATCAAGCATCAAGCATCAAGCATCAATATGGCGATGTGGGACTGGATATCAAGCCAGTTTATAGTGCGCTTTGCGCAAGGCTTTTTCTCGGCTACCCGCTGAAGAAGCGGGCCATCCTCGGCAGCTGCCTCCGGCGGGGATATTTGTGCCAATGTGAATGGGTTTTGGGTGGACTTGCAGGAAGCCGTTTGCTTACCCATGTGAAGGTCAAGGCCGGGTCGGGCGTGCCATAACGGGCGCAGGGCGTACGGTGCTGCATAAGGGAGAATACCGATGAACCTGGAACAGTTCACGGAGCGGTCGCGGGGTTTCCTGCAGGCTGCACAAACGATTGCGACGCGGGAAAGCCATCAGAGGCTGGGGTCGGAGCATTTGCTGAAAGCATTGATGGATGATGATCAGGGGCTGTCGGCCAACCTGATCCGGCGGGCGGGGGGCGACCCTGCGCGGGTGCTGGAGGCCGTCAATCTGGCGTTGGGGAAACTGCCGAAAGTTTCGGGGGATGCGCAGCCGTTCATGGACCCGGGGCTGGTGCGGGTTCTGGACGAAGCGGAAAAGGTCGCGAAAAAGGCGGGCGACAGTTTCGTTCCGGTGGAGCGAATTCTGATGGCGTTGTGCATGGTGGCGTCGAAAGCCAAGGATGCGCTGGTGGCGGGTGCGGTGAATGCACAGGGGCTGAACGCGGCGATCAATGATGTGAGGAAGGGGCGGACGGCGGATACGGCATCGGCGGAGGCAGGGTATGACGCGCTGAAGAAATACGCGCGGGACCTGACGGAGGCAGCGCGGGAGGGGAAGATCGACCCGATCATCGGGCGGGACGAGGAAATTCGGCGGGCGATGCAGGTGCTGTCGCGGCGGACGAAGAACAATCCGGTGCTGATCGGCGAGCCGGGGGTCGGCAAGACGGCGATTGCGGAAGGTCTGGCGTTGCGGATCATCGATGGGGATGTGCCGGAATCCTTGCGGAACAAGCGGCTGATGGCGCTGGATATGGGGGCCTTGATCGCGGGGGCGAAGTATCGGGGGGAGTTTGAGGAGCGGCTGAAAGCGGTTCTGAACGAGGTGACAGCGGCAAGCGGTGAGGTGATCCTGTTCATCGACGAGATGCACACGCTTGTAGGGGCGGGCAAATCCGAAGGGGCAATGGATGCGGCGAACCTGATCAAGCCGGCCTTGGCGCGGGGGGAATTGCACTGCGTGGGGGCGACGACCCTGGACGAATACCGGAAATATGTGGAAAAGGACGCGGCATTGGCGCGGCGGTTCCAGCCGGTCTTCGTGAACGAGCCGACAGTGGAGGATACGATTTCGATCCTGCGGGGGATCAAGGAAAAGTATGAATTGCACCACGGTGTGCGGATTTCGGACAGCGCCCTGGTAGCGGCGGCGACGCTGAGCCACCGGTACATCACGGACCGGTTTCTGCCGGACAAGGCAATTGACCTGATGGATGAGGCTGCGTCGCGGTTGCGGATGGAAGTGGACAGCAAGCCGGAGGAATTGGACGCGCTGGACCGGGAGATCCTGCAAAAGCAGATCGAAGCGGAGGCGTTGAAGAAAGAGGATGACGCGCCAAGCCGGGACCGGCTGGAGCGGCTGGAGCGGGAACTGGGGGATCTGCTGGAGCGGTCGGACGCGATGACGGCGAAATGGCAGATGGAGCGGGACAATCTGGAGGCGTCGCGGGGGCTGAAGGAACAGCTGGACCGCGCGAGGGCGGAGCTGGACCAGGCGAAGCGCGAGGGGAACCTGGGGCGGGCGGGCGAATTGTCTTACGGGATCATTCCGGGGCTGGAAAAACAGTTGGCGGATGCGGAGGCGCTTGAAGGCGATGCGCTGGTGTCAGAGGCGGTGTGGCCGGAGCAGATTGCGCAAGTGGTGGAACGCTGGACGGGCATTCCGACGAGCCGGATGCTGCAGGGCGAGATGGAAAAGCTGCTGGCGATGGAAGAGGCGCTGGGCAAGCGGGTGATCGGGCAGACGGCGGCGCTGACGGCGGTGGCGAATGCGGTTCGGCGGGCGCGGGCGGGGCTGAACGATGAAGGGCGGCCTTTGGGCAGTTTCCTGTTCCTGGGGCCGACGGGCGTGGGCAAGACGGAACTGACGAAGGCAGTGGCGGAATATCTGTTTGATGACGACAACGCGATGGTGCGGATCGACATGAGCGAATTCATGGAGAAGCATGCGGTCAGCCGTCTGATCGGGGCACCGCCAGGCTATGTTGGTTATGACGAGGGCGGGGTGCTGACGGAAGCGGTGCGCCGCCGCCCGTATCAGGTGGTGCTGTTCGACGAGGTGGAAAAGGCGCATCCGGATGTGTTCAACGTGCTGTTGCAGGTGCTGGATGACGGGGTTCTGACGGATGGTCAGGGGCGCAGGGTGGATTTCAAGCAGACCCTGATCATTCTGACGAGCAACCTTGGGGCGCGGGCGTTGAGCCTGCTGCCGGATGGGGCGGACCCGGCGGGGGCGCGGGCGGAGGTGATGGAGGCAGTGCGGGCGCATTTCAAGCCGGAGTTCCTGAACCGACTGGACGAACAGATCATCTTTGACCGCCTGACGCGGGACAATATGAGTGGGATCGTTGAGGTGCAGCTGAAGCGTCTGGAGGCGCGGCTGGCAGGTCGGAAGATCACGCTGGAGGTGGATGCGGCGGCGAAGGCCTGGCTGGCGGATGAAGGATATGATCCGGTCTATGGTGCGCGGCCCTTGAAGCGGGTGATCCAGCGGTCTTTGCAGGACGAGTTGGCGAACCTTATTCTGCGGGGGGATGTGATGGATGGGGCCACCGTCGTGATCAGTGCGGGGGCGGACGGGTTGATCGTGGGGGATCAAATCATCCCGACGCGGCAGGCCCGCCCACCGGAAGCGGTGATCCACTGAAGGGGCGCGGGCCGGACATGGTGGGACGATTCTTACATGCAAAGCGGGTTGCCCGATCGTATCCAAGGCAGCCCGTCTTTGGCTGACGGCCTTTGCGTTCATGGCAAAAAGCCGGAGGGCCGAACGCTGTGACGCGGGTCCGGTCAACCGGAGGCGGGGAGCGGATGTTCGAGCGAGGTTATGGCTGCGCGGAGAAGGGGACGGGCATCACCAGTATCGCGCGGAAGTCGTTGACGTTTGTCAGGGTGGGGCCGGTGATGACCTGTGCTGCGATCCGCGCGAAAAAGCGGTGCGCGTCGTTTTCGGACAGGGCGACCGCTGCATCGAGGCCTGCTGCGGTTGCCTGCGCCAGCGTTTCGGGCCCGATCACCGCACCCGCAACTTCGGCGGCGCCATCGACGCCATCGGTGTCGCAGGCCAGCGCATGAATACCGGGCGCGCCATTCAGGGCCAGCGCAAGGGCCAGACAGAATTCGGCATTCGGCCCGCCGATCCCGGCCCCGCGCCGCGTTACAGTCAGCTCACCCCCGGATAACAGCAGCACGGGCGCATCGCCTGGGTGCATGCCCTGTTGCACGGACAGGGCCAGTCGCGCCTGGTGGGCGGCGACATCACGCGCCTCGCCTTCCAGCGCGTCACCCAACTGACGAACGGTGCAGCCTGCGGCGCGTGCCATGTCGGCAGCCGCATCAAGGGATTGGGCAGGGGCGGCGAAGATATGGTTTTCCACCTTGGACAATCGCGGATCATCGGGACGAATGACGCCCGAACCTGCGCCCAAGGCCGCGCGGATGGCGGGCGGGACAGGAACGCCCCACCGCGACAGCACAGCCTGCGCATCGGCGGGTGTGGTCGTATCGCCGACCGTGGGGCCGGAGCCGATGAAGACCGGATCATCCCCCGGTACATCCGAAATCATCAGGGCCAGCATGCGCGCAGGATGGGCGGCAGCGGCCAACTGCCCGCCTTTGACCTGCGACAGGTGCTTGCGGACCGTGTTCATCTGGTCAATCGGCGCACCTGAGGCCAGAAGGGCCGCATTCAGCGCCTGTTTTTCGGCAAGCGAAACACCGGAAACGGGGGCCACCAGCAGGGCCGAAGCCCCGCCGGAAATCAGCGCCAGCACGAAATCATCCGGGCCAAGGCCGCGCAAAAGGGACAGCACTTCCTGAGTGGCAGCCGCCCCTGCCGCATCGGGCACCGGGTGGCGTGCCTCGATAATACGGATGCGTTGACAGGGCGTGCCATATCCGGTTCGGGTGATCACCAGCCCTTCGCATGGACCCCAGGCGGCCTCGACCGCTTCGGCCATGCGGGCGCTGGCCTTTCCTGCGCCGATGACCAGAACGCGGCCGGGCGGTTTCGGGGGCAGATGTGCGGCCAGCGACCGCATGGGATCGGCCACCGCAACAGCCCGGTCAAACAGGCCGCGCAGAAACGGGTGGGGATCAGGGGACATGCGATGCACCTTTGGCTGCACAATGGAACCAAGGCCAAAGCGCCTGTTCCCATCGGCTTATGCAATATGCACCTGCGCCAGACAACGGGATTTATCGAAAGACACCAGAGGCGCAAGACGGGCCGGGGCAGGTCAATTGCCACCCCGGCCAGCGTGCTATGCAGCAGTTTTGGGACGCGTGCTACTTCTTGCCCCAGATTTTGGCGTATTCGTCCCGGTACCCGTTGCCCGGATCGAAGATATTCGCGTCACCGCCGTCAAAGCTGATGTTCGCAGCCGTCACGACATGCAGGGGCGAGGTATAGCCCGACCATTCTGCCCCGCTGATCGCGCGGTTCAGTTCGTCGACCAATTGCCAGCCTTGCAGGTTCAAAGGTTCTGCCACGGTGACCGACTGATATTGCGCCGAGCGGATCCGCTGATACGCACTTTCGGATCCGTCCCCTGCTGCGACCGCGCGGGGTGCACCGTCACCTGCGATGCCTGCAGCGGCAAGGCTTGGCCCCATGAAGTCGAAATAGATGTCATTGATCGCCAATGCATGGGTCCAGGTGGCCCCGTACTTTTGCAGCAAGGCCGTGGTCAGGGTTGGCATCCGGGTCGAGGTATCGGCAATGGGGGTGTCGACATATTCCAGAACTGTCCCGCCCAGCGCCTCGATGGTTTCCTTGATCTTGTCGGCCTTGGCGATGGCGATGGCATAGGTGCTGTCAGTAAAGATCACGACGCCCGGTTTGCCACCCGCATCCGCAAAGGCCCATTTCGCCGCTGCTGCCGACACTTCCATCGCGTCGGTGGAGACGTTGGCAGCAATGCCGTTGGCCGCATCGGGCCCGATCACGGGGCCGGCGTGCCAGCTGACCATTGGAATCCCCGCCGCTTTGGCCTGTTCCAGGGCTGCCTGCTGTTCGACGGCGTCAAAGCCGTTGATCACGATCCCGTTCGGGTTCAGGGCGAGCGCCTGACCAAAGGCAGCGGCGCGCGCCTGCACCGAACCCGCCCCATCGAGAACGGTCACGTCCCAGCCGATGACGTCGGCGGCTTCTTCGACACCCTTGGTCACGCCAAGAATGCCGCCATTTTTCATATCACCCGCGAGGACGACAATCGACTTGCCCTCGGCCGCGACGGGGCCGGATGTCGGCCCGTCCCAAACCGTCTTCTGGCCTGCATATTTCTGCACGTCGGCCATGGCATCCGACACGGCATCGGCAAAGGCGGGCATTGCCGCCGCCAGGGCCAGAAGTGAAATTGTGAAGCTACGTCTCAGCATGGTGGTATCCTCCCGTTGGTGCTGATTTTATCTGGGCTTTGCGCCCTTCTTGCGTTGCGCATAGCCCGCGATTCCGATGGCGATCAGAAGAGTGGTGCCGTTGAACATCGGCTCCACCCAGAATGATCCGCCGATTTGCTGAATGCCCGAAATGCCGACGGCGAGGATCATGACGCCGACGATGGTGCCCCAGACGTTGACGCGCCCCGGCTTGATCGTGGTCGATCCCAGAAAGGCCCCGACGAGGGCGGGCAACAAAAACTCCAACCCGACAGAGGCCTGACCAATCCGCAGTTTCGAGGCAAGCAGAACGCCGGCAAGCGCGGTCAGCAGGCCCGAGGTGACAAAGGCACCGATCACGAATTTGCGGGTGGGAATGCCGTTGAGTTCTGCGGCGCGCTGGTTGGCCCCGATGGCATAAAGATAGCGGCCAACGGGCGTGTATTCGAGCACGAACCACATCGCGAACGTGATGACGACCACATAATAGGCGGTGATCGGCAGGCCGAAGACGAAGGTGCCGTTGATCGCGTAAAAGGCGTCTGGAAGGGTGCCGACCATCTGGCGGCCGCCGGTATGCCAGAGGGCGAGCGCATAAAGCACGGTGCCTGTGCCGAGCGTGGCGATAAAGCTGTCGATGCGGGCGACTTCAACCAGAATGCCGTTCAGGATACCGGTGAGAACGCCAAGGATGAGCACGATTGCGACGGCGACGGGCCAGGGCAGACCGTAGATGGTTTGCAGGCTGATCGCGAGGATGTGCCACAGGACGATGCCGTAGCCGACGGTCAGGTCGATCCGCCCTGCAACCATCGGGATCATCGCGGCGAGCGACAAGAGCGCGATGATCGCTTTGTCCGAGAGAATGGCGCGGAGGTTCAGCAGGGTCGGAAAGGTGTTCGGCAGCAGAACGGAAAACAGCACGATCAGGCCGAACATCAGGATCACAAGGCCATAGCTGGGGGCAAGCCGGAGGGCCTTTGCCGCAAAAGACAGGCCTTTCAGATCGTCCCGGGTGGGTTCTACGGCGTTGGATTCAATGGATGGCATGGTGCCCTCGGGTGGCTTCACCGGCCGATGCGGCCCGGATCAGGGATTGGGTGGACAAATCGGCACCGGACAATTCAGCGACGGGCAGGCCGCGCGAAAAGACGATGGCGCGGTGACAGATATTGGCGATTTCCTCAAAGTCGGTCGAGACGACCAAGACTCCCATGCCGCCGGCGAGGGCCTGAAACAGCAGGTGGTAAATCTCGGCCTTGGCCCCGACATCGACACCTGCGGTGGGATCTTCGGTGATCATCAGGCGACGACCGCTGTCGAGCCAGCGGCCCACCACCACTTTTTGCTGATTGCCGCCGGACAACGCCTCGATTGCGAGGGTCGGATCGTTGGGGGAAAGACCCACCCGGAAGCCGACGGCGCGGGCCATTGCCACTTCGCGCCGCGCGGGCAGGAACGACAGGAGGCCCCGCCCGGTGGCGGACGGGTTCAGATAGGCGTTTTCGCGGATGGTCAGGCCGGGGGCGACACTTTCCGCGACCCGGTCGCGTGCGACAAGGCCGATGCCGGAGGCCATGGCGGTTTGTGCTGTGGTCAGGTCAGGGTTGGCCCCGTTGAGAACAACCGTGCCAGTTTGCGGGATGATGCCGAACAGCGCGCGACCGATATCTTCGTGCCCGGCCCCGCGCAGACCTGCCAGACCCAGCAATTCGCCCCGGCGTATTTCAAAGTTGACAGGCCCGACCAAAGGTGTGGCAAGTCTGCTGACGGTCAGGATGGCGGGACCATCCTGCACCTGCGGCCGGTTAATTTCGCGCGCCTTGTGGCCGACGATCAGGTTGACCAGATCATCGGGCGTGGTCTGATCGACGCGGCGCGTCCCGACCATCTGCCCGTCGCGCAGGACGGCCACGCGGTCTGCAATCTTGAAAATCTCATCCAGGCGGTGGCTGACATAGATCATTCCCACCCCCTGCGCCTTGAGCGGGCGGAGGGCCGAAAACAGGCGGTCCACCTCATCCGCGGGCAGGCTGGCGGTGGGTTCGTCCAGCACCAGAAAGTCGCAGTCAGCGGCGAGCGCCCGCGCGATTGCCACCAACGATTTCTGCGTGCGCGACAGGCTGGACACCCGTGCCCCTGCGCCAAAATCAGCCTCGACCAAGGCAAGGGCACGATCTGCCGCTGCCTCGGTCGCGCGCCAGTCGATCCGCCATCCCCGGCGCGCATAGCCCAGCGCAAGCGCGATGTTTTCTGTCACCGTCATCCATTCGACAAGGCCGAGGTCCTGATGGATGAAGGCGACTTTCTGCCCGCCTGAGCGCCCCGTCTGGTGCGCATAGGGCACGCCGTCAATGGACACTGCGCCATCATCGGGCCGGTGCAATCCGCCAAGCACCTTGATCAGGGTTGATTTGCCGGCCCCGTTTTCCCCGAGCAACGCGACGATTTCGCCCCGTGCGACCTGCAAGGACACGCCCTTTAACGCCTGCGTGCCGCCAAAGGATTTGGCGACGCGGTCAAAGAACAGCCCATCGCTGGCGGCTGGCATTCTGGGGTCTCCTCGCCCATGGTTCCGGCTGCTCTGACGGCAGGTTTACCGGTCGCGTGACCGAAACGTGGACCTTGGCACAGGCCCTTGTCAAGAAAAAAGTTATCGATAACATTTTGGCAGACGAATGCGGGAACACGGGGCTGTATCAGGCGCAATACCGGGGGAAACAGGCGTTTCAGGTGGCTGTAATGCCGTTTGGCGGCAGACGATACGACGCCGCAGGATGATCTGGCGAGACATGCAAAGCGCGGTGGCGGGCCGACGCCCCTAACCCGCGTGGCCCCATGGGCCGTGCGGTTGATCCAGCCCGTCGAGCCGTTCAAACCCGTGCGCGCCGAAAAAGTCGCGCTGCGCCTGAATCATGTTGGCGGTGCCGCGCGCCGTGCGGGCCATGTCGAACCATGCAAGGCCCGCGCAAAGGGCGGGCATCGAATGGCCGTGCAAGACGGCGGCAGCCGCGACCTTGCGCAATCCGGGAAGCGACTTTTTCAACTGTGCCGCAAAGAAGGGTGCAAGGATCAGATTGCGGCCAGGGCTGTCCATCAGCGCATCGGCCATGTCGTTGAGCATGCTTGACCGGATGATGCAGCCCGCCCGCCAGACGCGGGCAATATCGGCCATCGGCAGATCCCAGTAAAACGATGCAGAGGCCGCCGTCATCATGGCGAAACCCTGCGCGTAGCAGAGGATTTTGCCTGCAATCAGCGCGTGCTCCAGATCGTGCAGCCCGACTGCGCCCTTGGGCAGCGCATGCGGGGCGGGGCCGAACACAGCCTCGCCCGCGATGCGTTCATCCAGCCGGGCCGATCCGTTGCGGGCCATGACTGCCGCCTCGATCACGGGAATGGGGGCGGCCAGATGCTGCGCCTCGATCACGGTCCAGCGGCCGGTGCCTTTTTGCCTGGCCTTGTCCAGAATAACATCCAGCATCGGCCTGCCCGTCTGCGGGTCGGTCGCGGCTGCCACTTCGCCCGCAATCTCGATCAGATAGGATTTCAGGATGCCTTCGTTCCAACCCTTGAACACGGGGGAAATATCGGGGGCGTTCAGGCCAAGCCCATCGCGCAATAGGCCATAAACCTCGGCAATCATCTGCATGTCGGCGTATTCGATACCGTTGTGGACGGCCTTTACGAAATGCCCTGCCCCGCCGGTGCCCATCCAGGTGGCGCAAGGTGTGCCTTCGTATTTTGCCGAAATTGCAGTCAGGATGGGGGCAACGCGGTTCCAATCGGCCTTGTGGCCACCCCCCATGATCGAGGGGCCGTGGCGCGCGCCATCTTCGCCCCCTGAGACGCCCATGCCCAGAAAATGCAGGCCAAGCCGGGCTGCAGACCGGCTGTTGGTATCCTGAAAATTCGCATTGCCGGCGTCGATGATCAGGTCATCGGCGGACAGCAGGGGTTGCAATGCGGCGATCTGATCATCGACGGCCTGCCCGGCGGGCACCATCAGGATAATGGCGCGGGGGGATTTGAGGGCGGCAACGAGATCGGCAAGGCTGTGGGTTGGAATGATTCTTTCGGCCAAGGTTCCGGCGTCGGCGTGGAAGGTGTCGGTGACTTGGGTGGTGCGGTTCCAGACCGCGATGGGAAAGCCCTTTTCGGCGATGTTCAGGGCAAGGGCGGACCCCATCGTGCCAAGGCCGATCAGCCCGATGTCTGCCATCATGGCCATTGTAATCCCTTTCGGTTCAAGATCACCGCATAGACCGAAGTGGTTGCGGTGATGAAAAGCTGACTGTTGGCGCGACCGCCAAAGCAAAGGTTCGAAACACCTTCGGGGACAAGGATTTTGCCCAGAAGATCGCCCTGCGGCGACACACAATGCACACCGTCGGCGGCAGATGACCAGAGGTTGCCGTCACTGTCCAGCCGCATTCCATCGGCGCATCCGGGGCTGATCGCATGGAACAGGCGGCCGTTGCAGGGGCGGCCACTGGCCATGTCGTAGACGCGGATATGCTGGGGATCGTCTGAAAACATCCGCCCGGTATCGGCGACATAAAGAACCGTTTCATCGGGGCCAAACGCGAGTCCGTTCGGGCAGGCCATGTCGGTGATCATCGCCTCAAGCCCGCCATCCGGGCCCAAGCGGTAGACATGACAGGGCAGTTCCTGTTCGGCGCGATGGCCTTCGTAATC
>JANMDH010000562.1:0-11942 GCA_031376195.1 Gemmobacter sp.
AACGCGCGGTTGGCGAAGCCGGCTGATCTTTCCGCAACGCAACTCTACAACGGCCGGGCTTACCCCCGGCCGTTTTCTTTTGGGCGGGCTTTTTGGCTTGCAACGAACCCAACCAAGGCTATAACCCCCGCAAAAAATAAAACGGCCGGGGGTAAGCCCGGCCGTTGTAGAGTTGCGTTGCGGAAAGATCAGCCGGCTTCGCCAACCGCGCGTTCCTGCGCCTCGATCAGGGCGCGACGCTTCAAGACGGCTTCGCCCATCGGCGGGCCCTGGAAACGGCGGTTTTCAACCGTGAACCATAGAACGATCGCCAAGACGAGGAAGCCAAGGACAATGTACAGAACCTTGTCGTTCGGCGGCTGGATGGCGATGTAGAAGATGATGACCATGCCGATCATCGACAGGAACGTCACCAGTTTGTAGACCCCGGCCGACATCGCCCAAGGGCCTGCATTTGGCCATTTCTTTGTGCCATAGGCAAACATGCCCAAGGTCAGCGGAATGGCAAAGGACAAGAACAGGAAGACGAGGGTCGAGTTCACCACAACGGTGTACAGGTTGGTGCCGCCAACCGATACGAACTGGGCGGCGACCACATATAGAATTTCCAGAATGGCCGCTGTCCAGATGGCGGTGACGGGTGTCCGGTATTTTGGCGAAACAGTTGCCAACGCCTTTGACCCGATCGGCATCCCATCATCACGCGCAAAGGCGAACAACATCCGGCTGGCCGAAGTGACCGTGGCAAGCCCGCACAGGAACTGCGTGACGAAGATCAGGAAGTAAATCACGTTCTTCAGCCCGGCGGGCAGAATGGCGTCCATCGTGAGGAAGAACATGCTCCACCCCTGACTTGCGGCAACCGCCATGTCCGGGATTGCCAGGGTGATGGCGCAGATCATGACCCAGCCAATCAGCGACGACCACAGCACAGCGGAAACGATGGAACGCGGAACCGAATAGGCCGCTTTCAGCGTTTCTTCCGAGGTGTGGGCCGACGCGTCATAACCGGTGATCGTGTAGACCGGCAACAGCAGGCACAGCAGGAACAGATAACCCAAGCTGTCAGATTGCGGGAACACGTTGCCGCCTGCTTCACCTGAGTAGTTGGTAAAGGTCCACAAGCGGGAAATATCGATGGCGGGTGCGTAGAACAGGCAGGCAAGTACCAGCATCGCTGTCGCGGCAAAGATCACATAACCGGAAAGGTCGGTCATCAAGGCAGTGATCTTAATGCCCAGATGGTTGAAAAGGGCCTGAATGACGGTGATGACTGCGACGAAAGTAACCACTTCGTTGGCGGTGCCTGTCAGTCCGAACATTGGCCCGAAGGTACCGATAAAGAAGAATGCCGTGCCGATGTTGATGGCACCCAGCACCGTGATCAGGCCAAGAAGGTTCAACCAGGCAGTGATCCACCCGGTAAAGCGGTTCCCAAGGATCGAGGCCCAGTGATACAGGCCCCCTGCGGTGGGGAAAGCGGACGCAATCTGCGCCATGGACAGGGCGAACATGCCCGAAATCAGACAACCAACAATCCAGCCGATCCCCGCGCCGGCACCGCCGACAGAGGAAATGGCCTGAGCAAACGAGTTAATCCCGCCCGACAGAATACAGATGATCGAGAACGAGATGGCAAAGTTAGAGAACTTTGACATCGAGCGGGATAGTTCCTGGGCATAGCCCATGTTGTGGAGGATACTCTTATCCTCACTGCGGTCCTTATCGGTATAGTTAGCCATGGTCCGAATCTCCCTTCCGAGATGTGGCGTTTCGGGATTCATGGGGATTTCCCCTGCCCCTGCTTTTCTTGAGGTCGCCCTAAGGTTGCCTGCCCGCATAGAAGCTTGAATGTTTCAATGAAGCAAGCATTGAATAAATCGTTTCAGAACGGCGGCGTCGGAAACAGGCTGCAAGATGGGGCAAACCGACTGGTCCGAAGGGCAAGATCGGATTAGGTGCTGGGTTGTGCGGCAACGGGGGCTGAAACGGCGTGATATTGTGCGAAAATGGTCCGGACGCGGCGGCGGTGCTGTTTGAGCATCCGGTCGAACTGGTGATTGCATGGGCAGCGGATGAGGTTGCACCGGCGCTTGCACGGCTGGATGTGGCGCGGTCAACGGGGCATTGGGTGGCGGGCTACGCAACCTATGAGGCGGGTCTGGCGCTGGAACCGCGATTGGCGGGGCGGGTGCGCGCCGGGGCGGGCGAGCCGCTGCTGGTGTTCGGGATTTACCGGGAACGACAAGGGGCTGACGATATTTTGCGGCAGGCTTCGATACAGGCGCGGGGCGTGAGTTTGGCCCCGCTGCAGGCGCGGCTGACGCGGGCCGATTACAACAGCGCGATGGAGCGGATCGCGGCATACATCGCGGCGGGGGATTGTTATCAGATCAACCTGACCTTCCCGCTGGAAAGTGCGTTGCGGGGGGGCACGCCGCTGGGTCTGTATGGGGCGCTGCGGGCGGGGCAGTGGGTGGGGCATGGGGCCTATTGTGATCCGGGGGTGGGGCCGGTGGTTGTTTCCCGATCGCCCGAATTGTTTTTTGCGGTGGACGCTGGCGGGCAAATCTCTGCACGCCCGATGAAAGGGACGGCACCGCGCGGGGCGGACCCGGAGGAAGACGCGGCCCTGGCTGAGGCGCTTTTCCAGTCGGAAAAGGCGCGGGCGGAAAACCTGATGATTGTCGATCTGCTGCGCAACGACATCGGGCGGATCAGCGTGATAGGGTCGGTAAAGGTGCCGGAACTGTATCAGGTTGAGGCGTTCAGCACGGTGCATCAGATGAGCAGCCGGGTGGTGGGGCAACTGGTGGGCAGGCCGGGGCTGGCGGGGTTGATGCAGGCGCTGCTGCCTTGCGGGTCGATCACGGGGGCACCGAAAATACGCGCAATGGAAATCATCGCGGAACTGGAGGCGGAGCCGCGCGGTGTCTACTGCGGGGCGATTGGCTGGATGGGTCCGGACGGACGGGCGGCGTTCAACGTGGCGATCCGGACATTGCGGGTTTATCCGGACGGGCGGGTGATGATGAATGTGGGCGGCGGCGTGGTGGCGGACAGCACGGCCGATGGTGAATGGGAGGAGGCGCTGTGGAAGACGCGCTTCGCGCACGGTCTGGTACAGCGGACCTGAGGCTGATCGAGACTCTGGGCTGGGATGGCAGGACGTTTGCGCGTCTGGACAGGCATCTGGCGCGACTGGCGGGTTCGGCGGACCGGCTGGGTTGGGACTGTGATGCGGGGCGGGTGCGGGCGGCCTTGCATGGGGCGGTGGGGGATGCTGCCGTGCGGGTGCGGCTGACCTTGGACCGGGCAGGGCGGATGGAGGTGGGCGTGACCCCCCTGCCGCCGACAAAGCCGTTCTGGCGCGTGGGGCTGGCGGGTGCGTTGCTGCGGTCCGACGATCCGTGGCTTTCGGTGAAATCCACCCGGCGCGGTGCCTATGACGCGGCAAGGGCGGCGTTGCCCGAAGGTCTGGATGAGATGATTTTTCAGAACGAACGGGGCGAGGTTTGTGACGGCACGATCACCACCGTTTTCTTTGACCGGGGGGATGGGCTGCGGACGCCGGTTCTGTCGAGTGGGCTGTTGCCGGGGGTGTTGCGCGCGCAGTTACTGGATGAACGTGGCTGCAGCGAGGAGCGGTTGCTGGCAAAAGATCTGGCGAATGTTTCGCTGTGGGTCGGCAATTCGCTGCGCGGGTTGATCCCGGCCGTCTGGGTCGCCTGACGTCAGGCTGCGTAGTCTGACCCGTCTGCATCCAGCATGGCCTTGATTTCGCGCAGGTGCGCGTCGGCAAAGCCGGGATACGAATCCCATTCCTGCGCTGTCTTTTCGGCGACGGCATCTGGCAAGACGCGCAACGGACGGCCAGTCTGCAAAGCGCGGATATACGTTTCCGCAGCACGCTCAAAGTAATACAGGCGGTTGAACGCGTCGGCAACAGTACGGCCGATGATCAGCACCCCGTGGTTTCCCATGATCAGCGTCGTGATCTTCGGGTCAGTCAGCATCGCGGCACAGCGCGCGCCTTCCGCCTCGAATGCCATGCCGCCATAATGGTCGTCCACGACATGCCGGTCAAAGAACATGGCCGAGTTCTGGTCAATCGCGGGCAGGCGGCTGTCGGCGAGGCTGGCGAGCACGGTTGCGTGGATCGAATGGACATGCAGCACGCACCGCGCATGCGGGCAGGCCCGGTGCACCGCACCATGCAGGCCCCAGGCCGTCGGGTCAGGCGCATCGGGGCGCTGCATCGTCGTGGGGTCATTCGCGTCAATCAGCACCAGATCAGTGGCCTTGATCCGGGCGAAATGCCGCCCGTTCGGGTTGATCAGGAACTGGGTGCCAGAGGGGTTCACCGCAAGGCTGAAATGGTTCGCCACCGCCTCATGCATGTTCAGGTGCACCGTCCATCGGAAGGCGGCGGCCAAGTCCACCCGTTCTGCCCAATGGGCGATGTTGCGCAGCGGTTGGTTCATTTTTCACCCCCTGACCCAAGGGCAGTTCGCCACAGTTTGGGCAAATTGTCCAGATTTACACGCAATCATGCCACGATGTGCCGATATCCAGTAATGATCACAGAGGGAATCACCCATGCAGTTTGTCCGTAATTTTGATGATTCAGCGATTGTGGTTGGTTGGGGTGTTTCCGCGGTTTTGCTGACAGACGCGGGTGAGCGTGGCAAAAAAATCGGTGCGGCCCTGTGGGGCCTTGGCGCAGTGGTGGATTGGCAGACTGACATTCCGGCGATTGTGGATGATACCGCCATGATCGTGATTGACTGCGATGCGTTCGGCGGGCTTGACGCGGGACAGGCCATCCTGCGCCGGATGACGGGGGAAGGCACCCCACTTGCAGCCGTTCTGATCAGCGGTGACGTTTCCGTGCCGCAATTCCCGGAAGACCGCGATCAACCCGTTCAATTGCGGGGGCCTGTATCCGTGGTTGCCTTGCGCGTCGGGTTTGAACATGCGCTGCGGACTGCAATGCAAACGCTGGCGGCCTGAGGCGATCAAAGAAAAAAGGGCGGATCAAAGACCCACCCCTTTTGAAATCTGTGCGATCAATGCTTAGGCAAGGGCGAGGTTGGTCGCCGATTCGCGTCCATCACGGCCTGCTTCGATGTCGAATGTCACTGCCTGACCATCGGCCAGCGACCGCAGGCCTGCACGTTCCAGCGCGGTAATGTGAACGAACACGTCTTTCTTGCCACCTTCCGGGGCAATGAACCCAAAACCTTTTGTGGCGTTGAACCATTTCACGGTGCCCTTGGCCATCGTGATGTCTCCTTCAGCAATACCGCCCGCGGGGTTGCGGCGGCCCGGCACCGTCAGCGTGAGTATCGAGTGCTGTGGTCCAAAGGGAAGACAGTGGTCGATAGAGTTAACGTCGCAAAAATAAAACTGCGATGGAACTGTCCCAAAATCAAGAGAAATGTCCGCACCAAACGCTGCTTAAGCGCGAATTTGGCGGCATTGCTGCGACGCGGCAGACATAAAATTACAAAATACATCTAATTAGTATTGCAAAATTACGTGTCGAATGTCACCCTTTTGAAGGTGAGCGTCGATTTCTGACAGCATTTTCTGGAGCAAAGGCATGGCCTTGGATACACGAACCGCACCGTCGGTGCCCGCAGCTGCACGCAAAGACCTTTATGCGGTGGGTGAAATGCCGCCTTTGGGGCATGTGCCGGGCCGGATGCATGCCTGGACAATCCGGCGCGAAAGACATGGCGAACCAGATACGGCCATGCAGATGGAAACGGTGGAAACGCCCGACATCGACAGCAATGAAGTGCTGGTTCTGGTGATGGCGGCGGGGGTAAATTACAATGGCGTCTGGGCTTGCCTTGGCCAGCCGATTTCACCCTTTGACGGGCATGGTGCGCCGTTCCACATTGCCGGATCGGATGCGTCAGGAATTGTCTGGGCGGTGGGGGAAAAGGTGAAACGCTGGAAAGTGGGGGATGAGGTCGTCATCCACTGCAATCAGGATGATGGCGACGACGAAGAATGCAATGGCGGCGATCCGATGTTTTCGCCGACCCAGCGGATCTGGGGATATGAGACGCCGGACGGCAGTTTCGCGCAGTTCACACGCGTGCAGGCGCAGCAACTGATGCCCCGCCCGCGTCATCTGACATGGGAGGAATGCGCCTGCTATACCCTGACTCTTGCTACCGCCTATCGGATGATGTTCGGGCATCGTCCGCATATCCTGAAACCTGGCGACAATGTGCTGGTTTGGGGGGCGTCGGGGGGGCTTGGATCTTATGCGATCCAGTTGATCAACACGGCGGGGGCCAATGCGATCGGGGTGATCAGTGATGAGGACAAGCGCGACTTTGTCATGGGATTGGGCGCAAAGGGGGTGATCAACCGAAAGGATTTTGCCTGCTGGGGTCAGATGCCGACGGTGAACACGCCGGAATACAAGACATGGTTCAACGAGGTGCGCCGCTTTGGCAAGGCGATCTGGGACATCACGGGCAAGGGCGTGAACGTCGATATGGTGTTTGAACATCCGGGCGAGGCGACGATTCCGGTCAGCATGTTCGTGGTCAAACGGGGCGGGATGGTGGTGATCTGCGCGGGCACGACCGGGTTCAACCTGACACTTGATGCACGATACCTCTGGATGCATCAGAAACGCCTGCAAGGCAGCCATTTCGCGAACCTGAAACAGGCGAGTGCGGCGAACAAGCTGATGGTGGAACGCAGGCTCGACCCGTGTATGTCGGAGGTGTTCCCCTGGGTGGACATTCCGGCGGCGCATATGAAGATGCTGCGGAACGAGCACAAGCCGGGGAACATGGCGGTTCTGGTACAAGCGCCGCGTGCCGGACTGCGCACTTTTGACGACGCGGTGGAGGCGGCTGCGCAAGGTTAGCGGTTCCATTTGCCGGGCGATCCGCGCTAAACAACGCCGATGCAGATGACCGCCCCCCTTGCCCTGTCCGACGATCAGGCGGATGCCTTTGACCGCGTGTCGGCGGCGATGCGCGGTGTGGGGATCGATCTGGAAGATGGCGTTCTGACGCCTGCGACAGAAGGCAAAAGTCAGGTACTGGCAGTGGTAGGCAAAGCGGGGTCGGGCAAGACGCTGCTGTTGGCCCAACTGTATCAGTCATTGAAAGGCGCAGGCGTCGAGGTGGTGTCCGCCGATTACGAAGGGCGCAAACGCAAGGACCGCCGGACCCTTGCGGTGCTGGCCCCAACGAACAAGGCGGCAAGCGTGCTGCGCCTGCGCGGCGTGCCCGCAACAACGATTCACCGCATCCTTTATACGCCGCTTTATGATCCCCAGTACGAACGCATCGCGGAATGGCTGGCGGGGAATGGCGCGCGCCCGGTGATCGAAGGGCTGACCGATCTGGCGCTGGACCGGGCACACGCGTTTTATGCGCAGGTGCCGTCGATTCCCGGGGCATTGGCGGCGGCGGGTCTGCGGGGCAGCGATTTCATCAAGGGCTGGAAACGGCGCGAAGAACCGCTGGATGTGGGGTTTGTCGACGAATCCTCGATGTTGGATCAGCGCCAGTTCGATGATCTGCGCGAGATTTTCCCGACGCTGGTGTTGTTCGGCGATCCGGCGCAACTAGCCCCGGTGGGGCAATCGGGCGAGATGGTGTTCGACAAACTGGGGGATGCGCGCAAACTGATCCTGAACCGGATTCACCGGCAGGCGGAAGGTAACCCGATCCTTGATCTGGCGCATGCCCTGGCCGACCCCGATCTGGGTTTCGGGGAATTCGAGCGGATGGTGGAACGTGCGGCGGCGCAGGACGACCGCGTGGTGCTGGCGGAACGGGCGGACAGCGATCTGATGGCGCGCAGCCCGGTTCTGGTCTGGCGCAATGCGACCCGCATCCGGCTGATCACGGCGTTCCGCGCGGCAGTGGGTGCGCCGGAGTTTGAGCTGATCCCGGGGGAGCCGCTGATCTGCGACGGGATCGAACTGCCGCTGAAGCATCGCAAGAAACGGATTGATCTGGAGGCGCGGGGCCTGATCAAGGGGGCGCAGGTAATCTATCTGGGGCCGGGAAACCGGGATGGTTTCGCTCGCCTGCACGTGATGGGGGCGGAAGACCCGCAGTTTTCGGCGGCGTCGATCATCAAGATCGAAAAGCCGGACGAGGCGGAGCCCTATATCCCGCATGCCGCGAAAATGGGGGCGGCGTTTCTGCACGGGGCGGCGGTGACGATCCACAAGGCGCAAGGGTCGCAATGGGAAACAGTGCAGGTGTTTGCGCCCGACCTGTTCGCCGCAGCACAGGCGGGGCGGACCGAGGCGGGACTGCCGCTGTGGAAGCGGCTGGCCTATGTGGCGATCACGCGGGCGGAAAAGCGGCTGATGTGGGTGGTGCGGAATCGGCTGGCGTTGCCGAAAATGCCCCTGACGGTAGAGGATCTGAAGGGGAATGCGCCACGATTGGCGCTGACCGAGCCTGAGGCGGGTCTGTAGGCCTTTTCAGAACGGGGCGGGGCCGCTAGGGTTCGCTGGACTTTGAGGAGATATGTCGATGCCCGCCGTTTTCGTTCAATTCCGCTGCACGCCGGGCAAGACCTATGCGGTGGCGGACGCCATCTATGACCGTGAAGTCGTCAGCGAGTTGTTTTCGACCAGTGGGGACTATGATCTGATCGCCAAGGTCTATGTGCCCGACGATGCGGATGTGGGGCATTATCTGAGCGAACGCCTGTTCGACATTCCCGATATTGTGCGGACGCTGACAACGATGACGTTTAAGGCGTTTTAAGGCGGGCGGTTGGACAGAAAATCCTTGAAGAAAGGATTTTCAGAAAGGAGGCTGTCTGCCCCCTCGGCCTTCGGCCTCACCCCCGCGGATATTTACAGACGGGAAATGTCAGTGCGGTGTTGTCTTGAAAGCACCCGGCAGGCTGACCTCCAGCAGTTCCAGATCGGGCGTTGTGTCGGAATACCGCGTGGCCATGTGCGGGGGGATCACGAAGGCATCGCCGGGCGACAGGCGGTAGGGGGATTTGTCCTGGCCTTCCAGCGTCATTTCGCCCGACATCACGAAGGTAAACAGGATGTCGCCGTCATGGGTCACCCAAGGGGCCGGCGGGCCGTCAGGGCGCAGCACCATCACGGACGCAACGCCGTTGGTGTGATCGTTGATGGTCGTGTCGCGGGCGGTGAAACCCGGAATGCGGAATGGATGGAAACGGCCAGTTGCACCCTGATTGAACACGAACCGCTGGCCCTGCCATTCCCGGTTGGGGCGCAGGTGCGGGGTGGGCAGGGTCATTTCGTGATCAATTTCGGTCACATGATCGGCGGGTACGCCGATTTCGATGACTTCGATCCCGTCGGATGCCTCCAGCACCCGGTGGCGGATTTCGGGGGGCTGGATGAAACAATCCCCGGCATGCAGGCGCATCGGGCCGCCCTGATCTTCATAAACCACATCGACCCAGCCCCGGATGCAGAAGATCAACTGGAACCCGACCCGGTGGTAATGCACCATGTCGGGCACCGGGCCGCCATCGGGGATGCGAATGTGGCTGGCAATCATCGCGCCGCCAAGACGTGAAGGGACAAGATCGCGGTAGTGCATCCCAGCACGCCCGATGATCCAGGGGGCCTGATCGGCCAGACGTCGCACGACGAAGGCATGTTCGGTGGCGGGCAGGATCAGGGGCGGGTTCAAGTCGTCAATTTCGATCCGGGTGCCGTTCGGGGCTGTCAGTTCGCGCAGGCCATCGGCGAAACTGTCGGGGTTTTCGGTCAGGATGCGCAGGGTGCCGGGGGATTCGGCCGCCCCTTTCTGGATGCGCAGACGCAGGCCGTGGCCGGACAGAACCGCCACTTCGGGGTTGTCGGCGGGATAGATGCTGTCAAGGCGCATTTTCAGGGTCTTGGTGTAAAAGGGCAGATCGTCGCGCAGTTCCTGCGTGGGCAGGCGGATCTCGGCGCGGGTTTGATCGTGGGTATCAGTCATTGTCTTGCCCCTTTGTTTTGGGGCAGAGTGTGGCGCGAAAGCGGGGATTTGCAAGGCTCCGCATGAAAGACTTGAGAGGCACCTTTTCGGTGTGGACATGATATAGTTTAGCCCTGAACTATATTGGCGGGGGACGGGAATGGACGAGGCGCGGAACGATAACGCAAAGCAGGCGGCGCTGGATTATCACGAATTCCCAAAGCCGGGAAAGCTGGAAATCCGGGCGACCAAACCGCTGGCAAACGGGCGCGATCTGGCGCGGGCCTACAGCCCGGGGGTGGCGGAGGCGTGTCTGGAAATCAAGGCCGATCCCGCGACGGCGAGCCGATATACCGCGCGGGGCAATCTGGTGGCGGTGGTGACGAACGGGACGGCAGTGCTGGGGCTGGGCAACATCGGGCCGCTGGCGTCCAAGCCGGTGATGGAGGGCAAGGCGGTTCTGTTCAAGAAATTCGCGAACATCGATTGTTTTGACATCGAACTGAATGAATCCGATCCGCATCGGCTTGCCGATATTGTCTGCGCGTTGGAGCCGACATTCGGGGCAATCAACCTTGAGGACATCAAGGCGCCTGACTGTTTCATCGTGGAAAAGCTGTGCCGTGAGCGGATGAACATTCCGGTTTTCCATGACGATCAGCACGGAACGGCAATTGTGGTTGGGGCGGCGGCGACGAACGCGCTCCATGTGGCGGGCAAGCAGTTTGCCGATATCCGGATTGTGAGCACGGGGGGCGGGGCGGCCGGGATTGCATGCCTGAACATGCTGCTGAAGTTGGGCGTGCTGCGCGAAAATATCTGGCTATGCGACATTCACGGGCTGGTTCATGCGGGCCGCGAGGCGGATATGAACCCCGAAAAGGCGGCGTACGCGCAGGTGTCCGACAAGCGGACGCTGGGCGAGGTGATTGACGGGGCAGACCTTTTCCTTGGGCTGTCGGCCCCCGGTGTTCTGACGGCGGATATGGTGGCCCGGATGGCCCCACGCCCGATCATCTTTGCGCTGGCGAACCCCATGCCGGAAATCCTGCCGGATGCGGTGCGGGCCGTGGTGCCGGATGCCATTGTGGCGACAGGGCGAAGCGATTTTCCCAATCAGGTGAACAACGTCCTGTGTTTTCCGTTCATCTTTCGCGGGGCCTTGGACGTGGGGGCGACGCAAATCAATGATGCGATGCAACTGGCCTGTATCGAGGGGATCGCGGCCCTGGCGCGGGCAACGACCAGCGCCGAGGCGGCGGCTGCCTACAAGGGGGAACAGCTGACCTTCGGGCCGGAGTACCTGATCCCGAAACCGTTCGACCCGCGGCTGATCGGGGTGGTGGCGAGTGCGGTTGCGAAAGCCGCGATGGAGACGGGGGTGGCCACGCGGCCCATCGCGGACCTTGCGGCCTATCGGCACAAGCTGGACGGATCGGTGTTCAAATCGGCGCTGATCATGCGGCCGGTGTTCGAGGCGGCGAAGGCAGGCAGCCGTCGGATCATCTTTGCGGAAGGCGAGGACGAACGGGTGCTGCGGGCGACGAATGCGATGCTGGAAGAGATGACGTTCAAGCCGATCCTGATCGGGCGGCCCGACGTGATTGCGACGCGGGCGGAACGGGCGGGGTTGCCGATCCGGCCGGATGTAGACTTTGAAATCATCAACCCGGAAAGCGACCATCGTTATCGTGATTACTGGGGCAGCTATCACGATCTGATGCAGCGGCGCGGGGTGACGCCGGATATTGCGCGGGCGGTGATGCGGACGAACAGCACGGCGATTGCAGCGATTGCGGTGCATCGGGGGGATGCGGACAGCATGATCTGTGGGGCCTTTGGGCAGTATCTGTGGCATCTGAACTATGTCGATCAGGTGCTGGCACGGGACGGGCTGACGCCGCAAGGCGCGTTGAGCCTGATGATCATGGAGGATGGACCGCTGTTCATCGCGGATACGCAGATCAATGCGGTGCCGACGCCGAACTT
>JANMDH010000007.1:0-3087 GCA_031376195.1 Gemmobacter sp.
CAACCCGCCGACAGCCGTGCAGATGCTGGGCTTTGACATTCAGGATTGGGCGGCCGAAGGCGCGCTTGCCAACCTTGATGCGGTGGCCGCGGCGGAAGGCTGGGATGCGGTGGTGCCGCCGGCGCTGCAGGCGTTTTCCAAATATGACGGGCATTGGGTGGCAGCACCGGTGAACGTGCATTCGACGAACTGGGTCTGGGCCAACAAGGCGATCATGGACGAGCTGGGCATCGCGGAACCCACGACATGGGACGAATTCGTGGCGGCGATGCAAAAGGTGAAAGACAGCGGCAAGGTGGCCTTGGCGCATGGTGGCCAGCCATGGCAAGAGGCGACCGTGTTTGACGGTGTGGTGCTGTCGGTGGGCGGGCCTGAGTTTTACAAGGCGGCGTTTGTTGATCTGGATCCGGCGGCACTGGGCGGCGAACAAATGGTGGAGGCGTTCAACCGCATGACCACTTTGCGCGGCTTTGCGGATGATAACTTTTCGGGGCGCGACTGGAACCTTGCGTCAGCGATGGTGATCAACGGCGAAGCGGCGTTCCAGATCATGGGCGACTGGGCGAAAGGCGAATTCGTGAATGCGGGCAAAAAGCCGGGGGTGGATTTCGTGTGTTTCCGCACGCCGGGGACTGCCGGATCGGTGACGTTCAACTCTGACCAGTTCGCGATGTTCAGCGTGGCGGATGCGGGCGCGCAGTCGGCGCAAGGCGAAATGGCGAAGGCGATCATGTCGCCGGCGTTTCAGTCGGCGTTCAACGTGGTCAAGGGGTCGGTACCATCGCGCACGGACGTGCCGAACGACGCGTTTGACGACTGCGGCAAGAAGGGCATGGCAGAGCTGGCGGCAGCATCGGCGGGCGGAACGCTGATGGGGTCAATGGCGCATGGCCATGCGAACCGGGCGGCAGTGAAAAACGCGATCTACGACGTGGTGACGGCGCAGTTCAACGGCGAATACGACGCGGCAACAGCGGCGGCGGAACTGGTGAAAGCCGTCGAGGCAGCGCAGTAAGCCCAAAGGTGCAGGCGGCACAACACCGCCTGCACCCATCTGATTTCCCTTGGGAAATTGCAGATTGATCAGACGATTTTTTGCCTTGCAGCCTGGGGGTTGCTGGCAGGGGGGATACCATGACGACGCACGCTGGTGCCGCGGATTTTCGCACGCGATTGCAGGACCTGATCCCAAAGCTGGTCTTGTCCCCGTCGATTGCGGCCATCCTTGTCTTTGTCTACGGATTCATTCTGTATTCGGTGTTCCTGTCCTTCACGGACAGCAAGATGCTGCCCTCCACCACACTGATCGGGCTTGAGAACTATGCCAAGCTGTGGGGCCTTTCGCACTGGATCATGGCGATCAGCAATCTGGCGATATTCGCGACGCTGTACATCGTGATCTGCACGGCCATCGGCCTGATGCTGGCGATTTTCCTGGATCAGAAAATCAGGGGCGAGGGATTTTTACGGCCGATTTTCCTGTATCCGATGGCCTTGTCGTTCATCGTGACGGGCACGGCGTGGAAATGGATATTGGATCCCGGGATCGGGCTGGAACACACGATGCACCTGTGGGGCTGGGCGAGTTTCAAGTTCGACTGGATCAAGAACCGCGACATGGCGATCTATACGGTTGTCCTTGCGGCGGTGTGGCAGACAAGCGGGTTCGTGATGGCGATGTTTCTGGCGGGCCTGCGCGGGATCGACAACGAGATCCTGAAGGCGGCACAGATCGACGGGGCGTCAAACTGGCAGTTGTACAGGCGGATCGTGATTCCGCTGCTGCGGCCTGCGTTCCTGTCGGCCTTTGTGATCCTGAGCCACCTTGCGATCAAGTCGTACGATCTGGTGATCG
The DNA here is from genome assembly GCA_031376195.1 of Gemmobacter sp. Taxonomy (GTDB): domain Bacteria; phylum Pseudomonadota; class Alphaproteobacteria; order Rhodobacterales; family Rhodobacteraceae; genus JANPIX01. The sequence goes on from JANMDH010000007.1 coordinate 1,856, forward strand.
CGCTGACGGGGGGGGGGCCGGGGCGGGCGACGGAATTGCCGGCAACGTTCATGTATTCCTACACATTCACCCGCAATTCGATGGGCATCGGGGCGGCGAGCGCCGTGATCATGCTGATGACGATTGCGGCCATCATGATCCCGTATCTTTACGCCGAACTGAAGGAGAAGGCGGAATGACTGCCGTAACCGAGGATACCGCCGTTCGGACAGGCGGCGTGACACGGATGTTCATTTATCTGGTGCTGCTGCTGTTCGCGCTGTTCTATCTGCTGCCGCTGTTCGTGATGCTGTCCAATTCGCTGAAACCCCTGTCGGAGATCACGGGGGGCAACATGATGGCGTTGCCACAGGACTGGACGCTGGCCCCTTGGCGTTCGGCGTGGTCAACCGCGCAGATCGGGGTCGAGGCGACGGGCCTGCGCCCCTATTTTCTGAATTCGATCCTGATGGTGGTGCCTGCGGTCGCGATTTCGACAGTGCTGGGTGCGCTGAACGGGTATGTGCTGACGAAATGGCGCTTTCGGGGCGACACCATCGTGTTCGGGCTGATGCTGTTTGCGTGTTTCATCCCGTTTCAGATTGTGCTGATCCCGATGGCGCGGATGCTGGGGCTGATGGGGCTGGCGGGAAGCACACCGGGGCTGGTGGTGGTGCATGTGGTATACGGCCTTGGCTTTACCACGCTGTATTTCCGCAACTACTATGCGGCATTCCCGACCGAGCTGGTGCGGGCCGCGATGATCGACGGTGCGGGGTTTTTCCGGATCTTCTGGCGCATCATGCTGCCGGTGTCGGGGCCGATCGCGGTGGTCAGCGTGATCTGGCAGTTCACCAATATCTGGAATGATTTTCTGTTCGGTGCGTCCTTTGCGGATCTGGACAGCATGCCGATGACGGTTGCGCTGAACAACCTCGTCAACTCTTCCACGGGCGTGAAGGAATACAACGTCCACTTTGCGGGGGCCATTCTGGCCGCCTTGCCAACCCTGATCGTCTATGTCGTCGCAGGCCGCTTTTTCGTGCGCGGGCTGATGGCGGGATCGGTGAAGGGATAAGCCGACCGCCGGACGGGTGGAGCCGTCCGGCAGTCTTTCGTTCAACCACCAGCCCACTTTGCAACAGACAGGGGCGAACAGGAGAAGGAAGACCAAAAAATGAAACGGATGTCCATAACAAGCGCATTTCTGATGGGGATGGCGGCGGGGCCGGTTCTGGCGGAACCGTCGGTGG
>JANMDH010000016.1:0-1960 GCA_031376195.1 Gemmobacter sp.
GCCGAACGCAATAACGGCGGGGTCGAGGATATTTTGCACAAACGCCTGCGCGTTCTGGCCGGATTTGCCCTGATAGCTGTCGATCTGGTCGATGGAGAAGTTCTGATACCGGAACGGATATCCCGCCACCTTGCAGTAATCATTCAACAATCCCGCCATCATCTGGATCAGCGTGGTCTTGCCGGTGCCGGGCTTGCCGTCACCCATGAAGGTAAAGATGAACCCGCCAATGTCGGCGAACGGATTCAGTTTGCGCTCAAAGTCATAGGCCATCAGCATCTTGGCCAGCCGCATCGCCTGATACTTCGCGATGTGGTTGCCGACCACCTCGGACGGTTTCTTGAACTGCATGGTCAGGGCGGTGCCCTTGGCCGACCGTGCGGGTTTGAAGCCTGAAAGCGTCAATTCATCCGCCTCCACCCGCCAGCTTGCCGCCGCATAGGGGGCGGCTTTCGGCGCGGACTCCGCCCGGGCGGCGACCTTTTCCATCAGCGCCTCGCAGAAAGCCGCCACGGTTGCGACCAGTCGGGCATCATCGGTGGCCAGCGCCGCGATATCCTGATCCAGTTCCCACAGCGCCCCCTGCAGGGCGAGCGGGGCATTGTCGGTCAGCACCTCGTCCACCGTGCCCACCTCCACCGTATCGGCCCCCATATGGGGCGACAGAAGAAAGGCCGTCGCGTTGGCAAAGGCATGCAGGGTCACCAACGCCTCAGCCGCCAGCAGTTCGGAAAACTCCGCACGGCGCGGGTCGGGCAGCCGCGCCTCAAGGTTGGCCTTTTTTAACTCGGTCAGCGGGGTCGCCTGGGCGAAACTGTCCCCCATGGCCAGCGCAATCGAAAGTGCGCGTCGCAGGACGGTCAGGACCGATGCCTGAACGGGACTGATCAGGCCATCGCCCAGCCCTTCCACCCGCTCCATCAGCCGCACGCCGCCGGGCCGTGCGGTGGGGCGCGTGACCATGCCGGGCACGGTGGACCGGAACCGGGGCCGCGTGCCGATCCCGGGGGATCGTTCGGCCTGCCGCACGTCAATGGCCTTGCCAATCCGCGGGGCGTGGTCGAACCCCGACAGCATCCCCAGCGCCGCCTCATACTGCGCCCGGATCGCGTCTTCCTTCAATTCCATCGTGTCTCTTGTGGTCATGTTGTCCCCTGATACCCGCCGTTTACCGCGCCGCGATCAACCGGCCGCCGGTGCCCACCACAAATTTCCGCAAATCCCGCAATCCGGCCAAATTTCGCTCCACCAATGCCTGGTACACCTGTTCCGGCAGGATAATCATCCGTTCCGTCCGGCTTGCCCCGTTCTCAATCGCGGCCAATCCGTCCAGCGCGAAAATCTGCCGGGGCATGGTTGAAAACCAGCCGTCCTTGACCACTTCCTCGCGGTCAGACGCCAGTTCCTCCACCGTCCAGACCAACGCCCAGTCGTTCCCCTGCCCCGCCAGCGCCGCCGCCAGCACTTCGGAAATCGGCCCCGATTGCAGGGTGAAGCTGTGCGAATACATCGGCCCCAGCGTGATCCGCCGCAGGCGCTTTGGGTGCAGATCATCGAAATCCGTATCGAACCCCTGCGCCACCGTCAGCAGCTTTAACCCCGCCAGCGATTGCGCCATCAGATGCGCCTGCACGCGCGGCCAGCGGCTGGAGTTTGGCAGCGGCGTTTCCCCCGAATCCTCGATATCCATCAGATAAACGACGGGCAGGTTCGTCTGCGTGTCATAGACCGCCCAGTGCACCAGATACTGCCGCCGTGGGCCTGCGTTGCCCACCCATTGCGCATCCGGGTCGTTGCGCGTCCAGAACATGCCGCCCGCCGCCAGCGCCTCGTAATACAGGCGCTGCGACAGCGCGAACTGCAGTTTCGTGGGGATGCTCAAGTCCCCCACAATCTGGCGGATCATGCGGTCCTTCAGATCAGTTTCCGATGGCATTCCGGCCAGATGCTTGTCCGCCTG
>JANMDH010000017.1:0-2052 GCA_031376195.1 Gemmobacter sp.
GCCTGCGGGTTTTCCCGTTCCATGAAGGCCGCCAGATCATCGCGCCCCAAGGTTGCGTCGTGATAAAGGTCGATCAGATGCGCCGGAACCGCGCGGGTCAGATGCGCGAAGGCGGCAAGATGATCGAGCGTTGCCGCCACCTCGGCAGCGCCCCGAAAGCCGTGGCGCATCATGCCGGTGGCCCAGTCCGGGTTCGCCGCTCGTGCCCGCACGACGCGGGCGATTTCTTCGGTCAGCGTCCGGGCCAAGGGTCGGTCGGGGCGGGTTGCATCGAGGTGATAGAGGGCGGGTGCCGTGCCGCCGAGCGAGGCCACGGCGGCGGCAAAGCCACCTTCATGGGCGGCATAGTCGGAGGCCAGCAGGATGTCGGTTTCCACCAGATCCTGCACATGCGCGAAGCCGTCAGCGCCGCGCACCCGCGCCTCCAACGCCGCGCGATCCTGCGCCGTGTTGCCCTGCGCGTCCAGCGACCATTCGGCGGCGGCAAGCCAGGCCTGCCCGGCGGCCATGCGACCGGCCTCGGAATAGTCATCCAGCGCCTGCGCCATGCCCATCCCGTACAGCCCGGGTTTCGGGCCGAAGACGCGGGGGGAAGTGGCGATATAGGGGTTATCTTCGGGCGATTCCCCGCGCTGCGCGAGGGCCTCGGCCCCGGCCTGAAACATCTGGCCAAGGCCGGGAAACACGTCGCGGAACAGGCCGGAGATGCGCAGGGTGACGTCGATGCGGGGGCGGCGCAACAGGGCGAGGGGGAGGACGTCGAACCCCGAGACGCGGGCCGATCCGTCATCCCAGCGGGGGGCAAGGCCCGCCAGATGCAGGGCCATGGCGAATTCCTCGCCCGCCGTGCGCATGGTGGCGGAGCCCCAGAGGTCCACCACCAGACTGCGGGGATAATCGCCCTGATCCTGCAGATGCCGCCGGACCAGTTCTTCGGCCAGTTTCACGCCTTGGGCATGGGCATTGCGCGAGGGCACGGCGCGGGGATCGACGGCATACATGTTGCGCCCGGTGGGCAGCACATCGGACCGCCCGCGATAGGGGGAACCGGCGGGGCCGGCGGCGACACGCCGCCCGTCCAGTGCGGCCATCAGGCCATCCCATTCGCCCGCCCCCATGCCATAGATATGCAGGCCATCGCCGAACTGGCTTTCCTTGATGTCGCAGACGAACCGGTCGATCCGGGTGATCGCCTCGGCGGGGGTGGCGTCCGGGGCAAGGCCGAGGTCGGATTCGACGCCGGAGGCCGCCGCCTCTTCCCGGACAGCAGCGATCAGGCGGTCGCGGCGGGAGGGGTCGAGGCCATCGGCAGTGGAATATTCGTCGAGCAGGCGTTCGAGGCGCAAAAGACCATCGGGCACGGCGCTGTTGGCAAGGGGTGGGGGCAGGTGGCCAAGGGTGACTGCGCCGATGCGGCGTTTGGCCTGGGCGGCCTCACCGGGGTCATTGACGATGAAGGGATAGATGACGGGCAAATCGCGGATCAGCGCCTCGGGCCAGCAGGTGCCGGACAGGGCGACGGATTTCCCGGGGAGCCATTCGAGCGTGCCATGGGCGCCGATGTGGATCAGGGCGTGGATGCCTTGGGCGCGGAGCCAGAGATAGAAGGCGACGTACGCATGGCGCGGGGTGCGGGTGAGATCGTGATAGCTGTCATCGCGCTGGGCTAGGTCGCCGCGTTCGGGCTGCAGGGCGATAAGGGCATTGCCGCAGCGGAGGGCGGGGAAGTGGAACGCCCCATTGCGAACGGCAGGGTCGGCAGCCGGGTCGCCCCAGGCGGCGTGGAGGGCGTCTTGCAGCGACGTAGGCAGGGTTGCAAGGGCGGTGTGGTAGTCGGTGAGGGGGTAGTGTTCCGTGGGCGCGTTGGCCCCCCTCCCATCCTCCCCCACAGGGGGGGGAGGGGCCGCGTTGATCTGGTGGATCAAGTGCGATTGCTGATCTTTGGGGAACGCCCAATCCCCCTCGGTGGGGGAGGGATGGGGTGGGGAGGAGGCGTGCACCTGTTCACCGGCGTCGCGGGTGCGGCTGCCCTCCACTGCTATTCTGTAACCG
>JANMDH010000031.1:0-3319 GCA_031376195.1 Gemmobacter sp.
CCCGAACGACAGCAGCGCCACGCAGGCCCCCTCACGCATCATCCGACCCTTGCCTATTTCCAGCGGAACACCGCGTTCCGGCATATCCACACCGACGCCATCCCCACGCGGGAACCGGAACGCAATCGGCCCGCTGTCATGCGCCGCCGCCGTGGCCACCATATGTACCAGTTCCGCCTCATCCGCCGCCGCCATCACCACGAATCCCGGCAGGTTCGACAGGAACGCGATGTCGAACGCCCCCGCATGCGTCGCCCCGTCCGCGCCCACCAGCCCCGCCCTGTCAATCGCGAACCTGACCGGCAACCGCTGGATCGCCACGTCATGCACGACCTGATCATACCCGCGCTGCAGGAAGGTGGAATACAGCGTGCAGAACGGCTTCATCCCCCCCGCCGCCATCCCCGCGCAGAACGTCACCGCATGCTGTTCCGCAATCCCCACATCGAAACAACGTGCCGGAAACCGTTCCGCGAACAGGTTCAGCCCCGTCCCGTCCGGCATCGCCGCCGTCACAGCAACGATCTTGTCATCCCGGCTCGCCTGATCAATCAGGCTTTGCGCGAACACCTTGGTGTAACCCGGCGCGTTCGAGGCTGCCTTCGTCTGCACCCCGGTCAGCACGTCGAATTTGGCCGTCGCATGGCCCTTGTCCTGCGCCACCTCGGCAGGCAGATACCCCTTGCCCTTTTTTGTGATCACATGGATCAGCATCGGCCCCGTCGCCCGCGCCTTCACCGTCCGCAGCACCGGCAGCAGCTGATCAAGATCATGCCCGTCCACTGGGCCAAGGTAGGAAAATCCCAATTCTTCAAACAGCGTGCCGCCAACGGTAAAGCTTTTCAGCATTTCCTTGGCCCGCCGTGCGCCTTCCTGAAAAGGTTCCGGCAAAAGGCTCACCGCGCCCTTCAGCCCCGCCTTCAGTTCCTGAAAAGGCGCGCCTGCATACAGGCGGCTCAGATAGGCAGACATCGCCCCTACCGGCGGCGCAATCGACATCTCGTTGTCGTTCAGGATCACGATCAGGCGTTTCTTCAGATGCCCTGCGTTGTTCATCGCCTCGAACGCCATCCCTGCGCTCATCGATCCGTCGCCGATCACTGCAATCGCATCCCCCGCGCTGCCCCCCAGATCGCGCGCCACAGCAAAACCCAGTGCCGAACTGATCGACGTGCTGGAATGCGCCGCCCCGAACGGGTCATACGGGCTTTCCGACCGTTTCGTGAAACCTGACAACCCCCCCGGCATCCGCAGCGTCCTGATCCGGTCCCGTCGTCCGGTCAATATCTTGTGCGGATAACACTGATGCCCCACGTCCCACACGATCTTGTCGCGCGGCGTATCGAACACCGCATGCAACGCCACGGTCAGTTCGACCACCCCCAGACCCGCCCCCAGATGCCCACCCGTCACCGAAACCGCGCTGATGGTTTCCGCCCGCAGATCATCCGCCAGCATCCGCAATTCGCGGTCCGACAACGCCTTCATATCCGACGGGATGATCACGCGGTCCAGTGTCGGGGTCTTTGGTCGGTCGGTCATCAGAATTTCCTGCCTTCACGCATTCCGCGCGATAACAAAGTGCGCCGCTTCCTTCAAGGTTTCCGCCTGCGCCCCGTAAGGCTCCAACGCCGCCTCCGCCTCATCTACCAGATCCTGCGCCCGCCTGCGCGCCCCCGCCAGCCCCAGCAAGGACACGAACGTGGCCTTGCCTGCACCTGCATCCTTCCCCACCCGCTTGCCCGTTACCGCCGCGTCACCCGTCACATCCAAAATGTCATCCGCAATCTGAAACGCCAGCCCCAGCGCTGTGGCATAGCGACCCAGCGGCCCCGCATCCGCCCCCGCCATCACCGCACCCGCCTGTGCCGACCACCGGATCAACGCCCCCGTCTTGCCCGCCTGTAATTCCGTGATCTGGTCCAGGCTCAACGACACCACCGCCGTTTCCGCCGCTATATCCAGCGCCTGACCATACACCATCCCCGCCGCCCCCGACGCCCGCGCCAGCGATGCCACCAGATCAATCCGGTGCATCCCCAAGCCTTCATCGCACAGCAATTCAAAGGCCAGCGTCTGCAACGCATCCCCCGCCAGAACCGCCACAGCCTCGTCCCATTTCACATGCACGGTCGGCTGGCCCCGCCGCAGGTCATCATCGTCCATGCAGGGCAGATCGTCATGGATCAGACTGTAGGCGTGCATCGCCTCGACCGCCGCCGCTGCCGCGACTGCTCCGGATACCCCATGCAGCCGTGCCGATTCCATCACCAGAAACCCCCGCAGCCGCTTGCCCCCCTGCACGGCATAGCGCATCGCCTGCACCACGGGCTGATCCGAATATCCGGCCAGCCCCGCGTTCAGCCGCGCCTGAACTGCTGCCGCATCCGCCGCCAGCTGGTCGGAAAATCTCACATCCCCTCCGCCGGGGTTGTGCCGATGGCGCGGCCTTCCTGGGCGCGGATCAATTCCACTTTTTCCTCGGCGTCGCGCAATTTAGCCGCGCAATGCGCCTTCAATGCCGCACCCCGTTCGTACAGACCAATCGACGCCTCCAGCGCCACATCGCCCTTTTCCAGCTGCCCCACCACCTGTTCCAGCGCGGCCATCGCCTCTTCGAAACTCATTTCCGCAATCGCTTTGTCCGTCATCGGCCCATTTCCTCCAACACGCCCACATGCGCCCGCACACAGGTTTCCAGCGCCCTCAGATCATAGCCGCCCTCCAGAACCGATACCACCCGCCCGCTGCAGCATTCGTTGGCCACATCGCAGATCGCCGCCGTCAGCCATGCGAAATCTGCCTCGACCCACTTCAATCCGCCCAGCGGGTCATCCCGGTGCGCGTCAAACCCTGCGGAAATCAAAATCAGCTCCGGCTTAAAGGCCCTGACCCTGTCCAATGCCGGCCCCCAGGCCGCCTGCATCGCCGCGCCGCCTGATCCCCGCTTTAACGGCAGATTCACGATCTGCCCGTGCGCGCCCCGTTCCGACGCAGCACCCGTCCACGGATACAGCGGCATCTGATGGCTTGACACAAACATCGCCCCCGCCGCATCCCACACCAAATCCTGCGTCCCGTTCCCGTGATGCACATCGAAATCCAGCACGGCCACACGGCTCAATCCCTGCACCTGCAAGGCACGCATCGCCGCAATCGCCACATTCCCGAACAGGCAAAAGCCCATTGCCGTGTCCCGTTCCGCATGGTGTCCCGGCGGGCGGCAGACCACGAAGGCATTCGCCGCCTTCCCCGTTGCAACCGCATCCACCGCCGCACAGGCCCCGCCAACCGCCCGCAGGGCCGCATCCAGTGACCC
>JANMDH010000045.1:0-4984 GCA_031376195.1 Gemmobacter sp.
GGCGCGGCATCACCGCCGCCGGTTCGTGACGCCCGGTTATCTGGCATCCTTGGCCGATGTTATGGCCGCAGGGGCGGAGTTTCGGGTGGCGACGGATATTCCCGACTAAGTGCGCCAAACGCTGGAAGAATAGCCGAAGGCGGGGTTTGATCTGGTGGGGCAGTCGGATCAGCCTTGGGCAGACTGGATTTCAACACGCTATGAACAAAAGGCCCTGCGCGAAGGTCGCCCGCCGCATTATGTGACGTTTCGCCGTCAGGGTTGACGGGTGGCGATGCGGCAGCAGTTGGAACCCCGACGGTGTCATGACCCCATCACCGCCCGCTGCAACTGTCATGCCGGTGCTGGTCGCACGGCGCGTCCAACAACAATCCCATGCGTCGAGGACGGCCCCGTTTTTGTAACGTCGGCGATCGTCAGGTTCAACATCGTCAGCCGCGCCGGGCCGACTCGATCAAGGCCACGTCTATTTTCGTCATGACCATCATCGCCTCAAACGCGCGTTTTGCCTCGCTGCCGCCAACCGCAAGCGCCTCCATCAGTATACGCGGCGTGATCTGCCAGGAAATGCCCCACTTATCCCTGCACCAGCCGCACGCACTTTCCATCCCGCCATTGCCGACGATGGCGTTCCAGTAGCGGTCGGTCTCCTCCTGGTCGTCGGTGGCGATCTGGAACGAAAACGCCTCGGTATGTTTGAACGCAGGCCCGCCATTCAGGCCAAGACAGGGAATGCCGGCAACCGTGAAGTCAACCGTCAGTACATCGCCCGCCTTGCCCGACGGATAGTCGCTGGGTGCGAGGTGGACGGCATTGACCGAACTGTCCGGAAAAATATCGGCGTAGAACCGGGCCGCCGCTTCGGCGTCCTTGTCGTACCAGACGCAAATCGTGTTCTTGGCAATTGTCATTGATTGTCCTTTCGTTTTTGAATCCTGTGGCCGCACAGTTTCCCTCGCGCTGCTGCGCCGTTCGCAGTCTGCATCAGGCTGCGCGGCCCGCCCCGCATCCCGTCGGCAATGAAACGCGCCGCGTTTGCCAGAGGATGGTAGGTAAATGGTACGCGGCCATGGCGGGTAATTCCACATCTGTATCGTCGTTTGCGTGGGCCTCGGCGGGCAGGTGCCGGTTCAGTGTCGCGCAGCCACAAGGATCAGGCGCATGGCATCCTTCTTCAGTCCTGAAATATCCATGGGCAGCAGCCCGTTCTGCAAAGCCTGCCCATGGACCCCGATGAACCCCTGCGCTATCACGCACCCGACCTTGCAGGAGCCTGCCCATGTCCGCCCACGGAACCGCCCAGCCGATGACCGCCCATCCCTCCGGCCCGCTGAAAGGCGTGGCCGAGGTGCCGGGTGACAAGTCGATCAGCCACCGGGCGCTGATCTTCGGGGCGATGGCCGTGGGCGAGACAAGGATTACCGGCCTGCTGGAAGGGCAGGACGTGCTGGACACCGCCAGCGCGATGCGCGCCTTCGGGGCTGAGGTGGCGCAGCATGCGGCCGGTTCGTGGTCTGTGCACGGCGTGGGGGTGGGCGGCTTTCGCGAACCTGCCGATGTGATCGACTGCGGCAATTCCGGCACGGGGGTGCGGCTGATCATGGGCTGCATGGCGACCACGGCGATGACGGCAACCTTCACGGGTGACGCGTCCCTGCGCAAGCGCCCGATGGGGCGCGTAACCGACCCTTTGTCACTGTTCGGAACGCAGGCTTACGGTCGTCAGGGCGGGCGTTTGCCGATGACTGTGGTCGGGGCGGCGAACCCGGTGCCCGTGCGCTATGCCCTGCCGGTGGCGTCGGCGCAGGTGAAATCGGCAGTGCTGCTGGCCGGCCTGAACGCGCCGGGGCAGACCGTGGTGATTGAGCGGGAACCGACGCGGGACCATTCGGAACGCATGCTGCTGGGATTCGGGGCCGAACTGGTTGTTGAAAAGACGGATGAGGGCAATGTGATCACCCTGACGGGGCAGCCTGAACTGCGCCCGCAGATCGTCGCGGTGCCCCGCGATCCATCCAGCGCTGCCTTTCCCGTTTGCGCGGCACTTGTCGTGCCGGGGTCGGATATTCTGGTGCCGGGCGTCAGCCAGAACCTGACGCGCAACGGTCTGTATCTGACGCTGGTCGAGATGGGCGCCGACATCACCTTTGACAATCCGCGCAGCGAAGGCGGCGAACCTGTCGCCGATCTGCGGGTGCGGTTTTCGGACAGGATGCAAGGCATCGAGGTGCCCCCGGAACGGGCGCCGTCGATGATTGATGAATACCCGATCCTGTCGGTCGTGGCGGCCCTGTCGCAGGGACGGACCGTCATGCGCGGGATCAAGGAACTTCGGGTCAAGGAAAGTGACCGTATCGACGCCATGGCGCGCGGGCTGGAGGCTTGCGGGGTAAGGGTGGAAGAGGATCAGGATACCCTGATCGTGCACGGTATGGGGCCGGGCGGCGTTCCGGGCGGGGCGACCTGTGCGGTGCATCTGGACCACCGGATTGCGATGAGTTTCCTTGTGCTCGGCATGGCCGCGAAAGCCCCGGTTGGTGTTGATGATGCCTCGCCTATCGTCACGTCCTTTCCCGTCTTCGTGCCGCTGATGCGGGCACTGGGCGCGACATTGGGTGATGCGGCGGGCAGTTAATAAATTTGCCATCCTGTTGATTCAAAATGGCTGTCAAGGCAATCGCAAGAACCAAATCACATTGGGCATCTGGAGGTTGACGTGAACACAACAAGACTTCCCCTGAGCGACGGAACGTCGATCCCCCGGCTGGGCCTTGGCCTGTGGCGGGTGGACGATACCGCCCGGATCACCGAAACGGCCATCGGCCTTGGTTATCGCCTGATCGACGGGGCCGCGATTTATGGCAACGAGGTCGGGATGGGCGAAGGCATCCGCGCCTCTGGCGTGCCGCGGGCGGACCTGTTTGTGACGACGAAAGTCTGGAATGACAGGCAGGGCTATGACAGCACAATCAAAGCAGTCGGAGAAAGCCTGACGCGGCTGGGGTTGGACCGGGTCGATCTGTGCCTGATCCACTGGCCCTGTGCCGCGCAGAACAAGTTTGTCGATACCTGGCGCACCTTGATCCATCTGCGGGATCAGGGGGTGCTTACCTCGATCGGGGTTTCCAATTTCAATGCGGCGCAGATTGACCGGCTGGTGGCGGAAACCGGCGTGATGCCGGTTCTCAATCAAGTGGAGCTGCATCCGCGCCTGCAACAAGCGGCCCTGCGCAAGGCCCATGCCGACCGGGGGGTGATCACCCAAAGCTGGACCCCGCTGGGCAAGGGTCTGTCCTTTGATGCGCCTGCCATTCGCAGCATCGCGGAACGTGTCGGCAAGTCCCCCGCTCAGGTGATCCTGCGATGGCATCTGCAACTGGGGTTGTCGGTCATCCCACGCTCCACCAGGGTTGAGGGACTGGCGCAAAATATTGATCTGTTTGACTTTTCCCTGACCGACCCGGACCTTGCGGCAATGGCCGCACTGGACGCGGGGGCGCGGGTTGGTCCGGACCCGGATCAGTTCGGCTGATCCGGGAGGGTTCGTGACAGCCGTCCGATTGCAAGGTATGTCACGGGAAAGACGTCGTGAATGAAGGATCCCGGGTGCAGTTCACAGTCGCCATTGATGGCCCCGCCGCCGCCGGAAAGGGCACGATTGCCCGCGCGGTGGCGGCGCATTTCGGCTTTGCCCATCTGGATACGGGGCTGCTTTATCGGGCCGTCGGGGCCAAGGGGGGCGATCCGGTTCTGGCCGCAAAATCCCTGCAACCTGTTGATCTGGAACGCGATGATCTGCGCACGGGTGAGGCGGGCCAGGCGGCGAGTTGCGTCGCGGTGATCCCCGAGGTGCGCAGTGCGCTGGTTGATTTTCAGCGCCGCTTTGCCCGGGCCGACGGGGGGGCGGTGCTGGACGGGCGCGACATCGGGACGGTGATCTGCCCCGAGGCGGAGGTGAAGTTGTACGTGACAGCCTCAGCCGAGGTGCGGGCACATCGCCGCTGGGCGGAGTTGGGCGGGGATGAAGCGGCGGTTCTGGCGGAGGTGATGGAACGGGATGCGCGGGATTCCGGGCGGACCACAGCCCCGCTTCGGCCAGCAACGGATGCGGTGGTGCTGGACACATCGGCGCTGACAATCGAACAGGCGGTGGCGCGGGCCATCGCGGAAGTTGTTGAAAAGATGAAGGATAAGGCATGACATACGCGATGATCCCGGATCTTTCGGGCAAGGCGGTTCTGGTCACCGGGGCATCGACCGGCATCGGTGCCGCCGTGGCGCGGGGGTTTGCGGCGCAGGGGGCGATGGTGGGGCTGCATTACAACGCCAGCGGGGCGGCGGCGCAGGCCTTGGCGGCAGAGATTGAGGCGGCGGGTGGCCAGGTGCATCTGGTGCAAGCCGATGTTTCCAACGGCGAAAATGTGCGAGACATGGTTGCCGAAGTGGCGCGGGCTTTCGGGCGGCTGGACGGGCTGATCAACAACGCGGGCGGCATGGTACGGCGGGTGCCGTATGCCGAGGTTGCCGAGGCGGATTACAATGAAATCATGGACTTGAACGCCCGGTCGGTGCTGGTGGCCAGCCAGGCGGCGATCCCGCATCTGAAGGCGTCGGCAGCGGCGCATGGCTGGGGCGGGTTCATCATCAACACGACATCGGTGGCCGCCCGCAACGGGGCGAGCGGTGGGGCGGGACTGTACGGATCATCGAAAGCCTTTGTCCACAACATGACGCGGGGCATGGCCAAGGAGTTGATTCCGTTCGGAATTCGGGTCAACGCCGTGGCCCCCGGGGTGATCACGACGCCGTTCCACGACCGCTATTCCACGGCCGCCCAACTGGCCGCACAACTGACCACGATCCCCGCCGGGCGGCTGGGCACGGCCGAGGATTGCGTGGGGGCTTACCTGTTTTTGGCAAGCGCCGCGCTGTCGGGATATGTGGTGGGGCAGGTGATCGAGGTGAACGGCGGGCAGCTTATGCC
>JANMDH010000064.1:0-4560 GCA_031376195.1 Gemmobacter sp.
AGAATCGTGCCCGCAGCCACGAACCCCGCGCAGTTGAACAGCACGTTGATCGCCCCCACGGCAGTAACCGTGTCCGCAATCGCACCCGCATCCCGGACGTCCAGAACCCGCGTCACGATCCCCGCATCCGCCAATGTGGCAAGCGCGCCAGCGTCCCGGTCCGTCGCGATCACCTGCGCGCCCTCGCGGGCCATCGCAATTGCCGACGCCCGCCCGATCCCCGCCCCGGCACCCGTGACCAGTGCGCGTTTGCCTTTAAGCCTGTCCATCATTTCCCCCTGTCAGCAATGCATCAATCTCAGTTCGCGTGCCCATCGACGCCGCAGCCCCGGCCCGCGTCACTGACAGGCCCGCCGTCGCACAACCGAACCGCACGGCATCGGCCACCGGCCTGCCTTCGGACAGGGCCACGGCAAACCCACCGTTGAACGCATCCCCCGCCCCGGTCGTTTCCACCACCGGCGCCGCACTGACCACAGGCACATGAAAGGTCTGCGTCCGATCCCGGTACAGCGCGCCTTGGGCACCCAAAGTCATCACCACCGCCCCCACCCCGCGCGAAAGCAGGGCGTCCGCCGCCGCCTTCGCCTGTTCCAGGTTGGTCACCGGCAGGCCCGTCAGCAATTCCGCCTCGGATTCGTTCGGGGTCAGGTAATCGCACAGCGCCAGCATGTTATCACTCAGCGGCGCTGCCGGGGCGGGGTTCAGAATTGTCGCCACCCCTGCCGCCCGCGCGATTTGCAAACCGCGCAGCGCCGCCTCAATCGGCTGTTCCAGTTGCGTGACGAACACCGCCGCACTGCGGATCAGGTCTGCCTTCGCCTCCACGTCCTGCGGCGACACGCGGCCAGCCGCCCCTGCCGCCACGATGATCGCATTGTCGCCTGTTGCATCCTCGATGAAAATGAACGCGGCCCCGGTATAGCTGTCGGCGTCAATCACCACTTCGGGGATCACCCCGGCCCGCGCCCAGGTGCCCCGCGCGATGTCGGCAAAGGCATCATCGCCCAGACGGGTGATGAAATGCACCCGCCCGTCAGCCCCCCCCGCCTTGGCCGCCGCACCCGACTGGTTCGATCCCTTTCCCCCCGGCCCCAGAACAAAGGACTTGCCCAAAATCGTCTCGCCCAGTTTTGGCTGACGGTCCGCCCGATAGGTCGTATCGGCGACAAATATCCCAAGGATTACAATCGGTTTCAAAGACCCCTCCGGCTGGGCAGTTTCATCGTCTAACCCTTTGGCGGGATCACGCCCTTGCGCAGCAGGATACAGCCATAAAACCGCGTCTCACCCGTCTGGATCACGGCGTAGGCCTGTTTGGACTGTTCGTAAAACGCGTGACGTTCAATGCCCGCCATCGGGCATGGCCTGCCTTCGGCAGCGTCGATTGCGGCCTGCACCTCGGCCTGTAGCGGTTCCACCCGGTCAGGATCGCCCACCACCTGCATCCGCCCCGCCGGATCATCGAACGTGTCCAGCGGCAGCACGCTAAGCACCGCCGAAACCGCTTGCGGCGTGGTCAGGTTTTCCATCCGCAGCAACCGCCCCAGCGTGGTCTGCCGCGCGATGCTGTCAGCCGGAAAATTCGTGTCGGCAATGATGATCGTATCCCCGTGCCCCATCGCGCGCAGGGCGAAAAGAACATCGGCGTTCAGGCGGTGGTCGATCCCTTTGAGCATGGCGTAATCCTTTAGGAAAAATGCTGGCGGACACCCGCCGCCAGAACGGCGGCAAGCGTGGCGTGGGTCGCGGCATCATAATGGATGCCGTCCACAGCCGACACGGCGATATGGTCTGCGGCATCGACAAAGGGCACCTTCCAGCGGGCTGCAACCGCGCGGCAAGCCGCCCCCAAGCGGGCCGAACGGGAAGCCCCACCTTCAAAAATGTCAGCAAGGCGCCCCACCTCGACAATCGGCGGGGGTGCCACCAGCAGAACCTGCGGCGCATCACCGCCAGGGCCGCTGCGCGAGGCGCGGATCACGTCAATCAGGCGGCCCAGCGACAGGGCGATGTCGGGCGCATGAACAGAAAAACGGGGCTTCAGGTCATTGGTGCCAAGTTTCAGGATCACCAGATCAACGGGTCGGTGGCTTTCCAGAATGGCGGGCAGGATGGTCAGGCCATTCCTGTGCGCGCCCTCCACCGGATCGTCGTGAAGGGTTGTTCGGCCGGGCTGACCCTCTTCAATCACGACCCAGGCGGGGCCAAGGAGATGGCCCATCAGGCCGGGCCAGCGCTGACCCTTGTCAAAGCGATCCATCGCCTCCAGATCGGCCATAGGTGGCGTGCCATGCGTGTTGCTGTCGCCATAGCACAGGATGGTTCTGGGCCGCGCATTGCCCGTCACTGCCGCCATCATCGCCCCCCTGGCCTTGCCCAATGTTCGTGCCTAGCGCAGGCGCGGGGCGGTGTCCATCCATCTGAGTATACTAACATGTTAGTTTTTGGCGCATGGCAGATCCCAAAGGTCAACTCACCAGAAATTCGCCCAAATGCAGGCGGCGCGCGCTTTTCGGGATGCGCCGTCGGCGGAAGCATACTAACATGTTAGCATGGCAGGGGGACTCATGAAGATGAAAAGAAGGCACTGGGATCGGTTGGGGAATGGCGGGCTAAGCTTTACCGAACTGGGCTTTGGCGCGGCCCCTTTGGGCAATCTGTACCGGGCGATTTCGGATGCGGATGCCCGCGCTGTGCTGGATGCGGCCTGGAACGGAGGGGTGCGGTATTACGATACGGCGCCGCTGTATGGGCTGGGCCTGTCGGAAACGCGGTTGAACCCGTTTTTGCGGGGGAAATCACGCGACAGCTATGTCTTGTCATCCAAAATCGGGCGGCTGCTGCGGGCCTGCAAGCCGGGGGAAGACCAGGATTGCATCGGCAAGTTCTTTGACGTGCCGAACCGGCGCGAGGTGTATGATTTCACCTATGACGGCGTGATGCGGTCGGTCGAGTTTTCGCTGGAACGGTTGGGGGTGGACAGGATCGACATCCTGTTCGCGCATGATCTGGATGTGTTCAATCACAAGACGCAGGCAGCACTGAATGTAAAGCTGGCAGAGTTGATGGCGGGGGGCTACCGCGCATTGTTGTCGCTGCGGGATCAGGGGGTGATCAAGGCCTTCGGGGCGGGGGTGAACGAATGGGAACCCTGCCAGTGGATGGCGGAGCGCGGGGATTTCGACATTTTCCTGCTTGCCGGGCGCTATACCCTGCTGGAGCAGGAGGCATTGGCATCATTCCTGCCGATTGCGCAAAAGCGGGGGATCGGGGTGGTGCTGGGCGGGCCTTACAACTCGGGCGTTCTGGCCACGGGGGCAAAGCCGGGGGCATTCTACAATTACGAGCCGGCGCCGAAGGCCGTGCTGGAACGGGTGGCAAGGATCGAGGCGGTCTGCGCGCGGCACGAGGTGCGGCTGGTGGATGCGGCGTTCCAGTTCTGTCTGGCGCATCCGGCGGTGGTTTCGGTCATTCCGGGGGGGCAGGGTGTTGCGGAAATGCAAGGCAACCTGAAGGCATCGGAGGCGGTGATCCCGACCGACCTGTGGGACGAGTTAAAGGCCGACGGGCTGATCCACGCGGATGCGCCTGTAGGTGCCGCATGATCGTCGACGCCCATCAGCATTTCTGGAACCCCGCGCGGGGGGATTACGGATGGATCCCGGTGGGGGATGCGGTGCTGGATCGGGTCTATGGACCTGCCGATCTGGCCCCGCTGTTGGCGCAGAATGGCGTGGGGCGGACCGTGCTGGTGCAGGCGGCGGCGACTGTGGCGGAAAGCGATTACATGCTGGGACTGGCGGATGCCGTGCCCTTTGTGGCGGGGGTCGTGGGCTGGATTGATTTTGACAGGTCGGATCACGGTGCCGAACTGGCACGGCTGGCCAGGCATCCGAAATTCAAGGGCGTGCGCCCGCTCATTCAGGACATTCCCGATGACGACTGGATGCTGCGCAAGGATGTGCAATGGGCCTACCGCGCGATCTGTGATCTGGGGCTGACCTTCGATGCACTGGGCTTTCCCCGGCATCTGGGGGCGTTTCTGACCTTGCTCCGACGCTATCCCGACATGCCGGTGGTCATCGACCACTGCATGAAGCCGCATATCCGGGACCATAGTACAGCCAGCTTTGCAAAGTGGGCCGAAGGCATGTCCCGCATCGCCGGTGACACCGGTGCCTGCTGCAAATTCAGCGGGTTGATCACCGAGGCAGGCGCAGACTGGACGCTGGACGACCTGCGTCCCTATGCCGACCACATCCTGCGGGTCTTTGGCCCGGACCGGATCATGTGGGGGTCGGATTGGCCGGTTTGCAGTCTGGCAGGGGGATATGAGGCTTGGTTCGGGGCCGCGCAAAGCCTGACCACTGACCTGCCGCCCGACGCGCAGGCCCAGATTTTCGGGGGAACAGCGGTACGGTTTTATGGATTGTGAGGGGCTTGCAAGGGCAAATGCCCTGAAAAGCGACCCGAACCATTCAGTGATCGCCAAGGCCCGGTCACCGGGCCTAAAAGTGGCGACAGGCCGTGACTTATCGCTAGATATATACTCCGCGC
>JANMDH010000110.1:0-4672 GCA_031376195.1 Gemmobacter sp.
GGCTGCTTCCGCCACCGCAACCTTGCCCCTGCCTCGCCCTTTCTGCGGGGCTTTTCGGATGATTTCGTGATGCCGGTCAGCCGATGGACAGAATTGCGGCAGGGCGACATCGACCGCGCCCGGCTGGCAACACTGCTGACATCGGACGGATCGGGGCCCTGTCTGATCAGTGATCCCGACCACCGCGCGCTGTATATCGTGAACCATCTGGAATACGACAGTGACACCCTGAAACAGGAATATGACCGTGATATTGCCAATGGCACCCCGATCAATGTGCCCGCCAATTACTATCCAGATGACGATCCGGTGAAACAACCGATGAACCGCTGGCGCAGCCATGCCCACCTTCTATATGGCAACTGGATCAATGAAATGTATCAGACAACGCCCTATGACCTCGCGCAGATCGGTGCTTAACCTCGGGATCGCCACAGTGGCCGCCATGGCGGGCGGCGTTTTCATCGACCGCAGGGCAACGGCGAACGAGATGCGGGCAGAGGCTGATTTTCCGCCAACGGGTCAGTTTCTGGATGTGGATGGCGCAAGGGTGCATGTGCATGTCGAAGGGACTGGCCCCGACCTGATCCTGATCCATGGGGCGAGCGGGAATACCCGTGATTTCACCTACGATCTGGTGGGCGCACTTGCCCCCCGCTACCGCGTGATCGCGTTTGACAGGCCGGGGCTGGGGTATTCGGACCCCATCGGCGGCACAGGTTTGTCGCCCATGGGTCAGGCCGCCCATCTGCAAAAGGCGGCAGCCATGCTCGGCGTGACAAAGCCGCTGATATTGGGGCAAAGTTACGGGGCGGCGGTGGCGATGGCCTGGGCGCTGTCTTTCCCTGACCCCGCCGCCCTGATCCTCGTGTCCGGGGCCACCATGCCTTGGAAAGGCCGCGCCCTTGGGCCGTGGTATGAAGTTGCGCAGACCGGTCTTGGCGGCGTCACAGCCGTGCCGTTGATCGCGGCATTCCCGCCGCTCGACTTTGCCCGTAACGCGCTGAACGCGGTTGCCGCCCCCGAAAACCCGCCTGCGGGCTATGCCGATTACATCGGCCTGCCCCTGATCCTGCGGCGCGCCTCCACCCGCGTGAATGCGCGGCAGGTTGGCACCCTGAAATCCCATATCATCGACATGCTGCCGCGTTACCCTTCGGTGACCATCCCGGTTGAGCTGCTGCATGGCACCGCCGATGGCATCGTCTACGCATCAGTTCATTCCGAACCCCTGTCGCGCCTGCTGCCCGATGCGACGCTGACCCTGCTCGATGGTGCAGGCCACATGGCGCATCACACGCGTCTGCCCGATGTGATCGCCGCCGTTGACCGCGCGGCCTTCCGTGCCGGATTGCGCTGACCCCGCCAATCGCCATACTGACCGCGAAACAGGAGGCAGCCATGACCCTTCCCTTTGACGGTGCGATCAGCAAATATTTTCAGACCGGATGCCCGAAAGACGTGCGCCGCACCATTGAAAAGGGTGACAGCGACGCCGTGCTGAACCCCGACTATCCCTACCGCGAAGAGCTGAAGCGCAAGGATTACGATGCCCATATGGACGGGCTGCAAATTCAGCTGGCCCGCCTGCAGGCCGATGTCAGGGCCACCGGCAAACGCATGGTTGTGGTGTTCGAAGGCCGCGATGCGGCGGGCAAGGGTGGCGCGATCGAGGTGATCCGCGAAAATATGAACCCGCGTGCCGCCGCCATCGTCGCACTGTCCAAACCCTCGGACCGCGAAGCCGCGCAATGGTACTTTCAGCGTTATATTGACTGGTTGCCCGCCAAAGGCGAAATCGCCCTGTTCGACCGCAGCTGGTATAACCGGGGCATCGTCGAACATGTCTTCGGCTTTTGCACGCCGGATCAGCGGGAACATTTCTTCAAACAACTGCCGTCGTTTGAAAACATGATCGTGGATGAAGGGATCATCCTGATCAAACTCTGGCTTGATGTGGGGCGCGCAGAACAATTGAAACGCTTTCTCGACCGCGAACAGGATCCGCTGAAACAGTGGAAGCTCAGCCAGATCGACATCGACGGCCTGGCGAAATGGGACGAGTATTCAGCAGCGATCAAGGAAACGCTGAAACGCAGCGACACAAAGACGGCACCCTGGACGGTCATTCTGGCCGATGACAAGCGCCGCGCGCGGATCACGGCGATCCAGACGCTGCTGGGTGCGGTGGATTATGCGGGCAAGGACAAGAAAGTGATCGGCAAGCGGGACGATAAAATCTGCGGTGGGCCGAAAATCAGGCAGGACAAGTGAAACGCGGCTATCACCATGGCAATCTGCGGCAGGCATTGGTCGATGCAGCGCTTGGCCTGATCGCGGAAAAAGGTCCGCAAGGGTTTACCCTGTCCGAGGCCGCAAAGGCGGCGGATGTGACGCCCGCAGCACTCTACCGGCATTTCGCCGGGCGTGACGATCTGCTGGCCGAAGTGGCGCGGCAGGGATACGAGGTGTTCGCGGCCCTGCTCGACTATGCCTACAACAACGGGCAGCCGACTGCCCTCGCGGCGTTCGAGGCAACGGGTCGCGCCTACCTTGCCTTTGCGCGCAAGTATCCGGGGCACTACATGGCGATGTTCGAGGCGGGGCTAAGCCTGAACGCCTATCCGGACCTTGCCCATGTTGCGGGCCGCGCAAGGGCGGTCCTTGAACGGGCGGCGGCGCTGTTGTCTGACCACCTGCCCCCGGAAAAGCGGCCCCCCGCCAGCATGTTTTCGGCGCATATCTGGGCGATGAGCCACGGCGTGGTGGAACTGTTCACCCGCGGCAAACCCGGCGCGCAGGCCCCGTTTTCTGCCGAGGATCTGCTGGAAACAGGGATCGGCATTTACCTGCGCGGGCTTGGGCTGCTGCCGCCGGATCATTAGGCAAAGCCCCGGCCTGTCGGATCAGCCCATGAAAATCCCTTGCGATACATTCGGTCCAACGCCACCGGCAAACCCGCCTCCGCGTCTTCAACGCAGTTGTCCTGCAGAAACCATGCAAGATACTGATCATAAGGCCACTGCCGGGACGTTGCCGCCGCAATCGCCTCGGCCATCTTTGCGGGATCTGTCAGGGTAACGGCGTTGTGGTGAAAATCCGTCTGGCCACAAACGACTGCGGGCGTGTGATGTAAAAACGCCTCAAAGCAACAGGCGGATGTCAGGGAAATGGCACAGGCCGCATCGGCCAGCAGGTCATGCAGGCTGGCATCGGTGATGTGAACCCCGTTTTGCGGATCATGCAAAGCCTGCAACTGCGCCCGCTCGCCTGCATCATTCTTTGGATGCGGCTTGATGAACACGGCATGGCTGCCCCGTGCCGCGATCACCGCCTCGATCATCCGGGGCACCGTCAGATAATGACGGTGCCAGCGCGGCGGGGCGAAATCCTGGGCGAACACGACCAGTGCGCCGGGTTCCACCGGGTGCTGGCCGAACGCAGACTGTTTCATCTTTGATTGGTTGCGCGCCACGAACTGGTCGCGCAAGCGATCCGCAAACCAAACGGCGCGGGCGGGTGTGATGATCGACGGATCAAACGTTTTCAACCGGATCGACGAATTGTTCCGTGTCCCGGTTTCCTCGAAATAGGCGTATCCGCGCAGATAGGCGGACACGGAATGAAAGGTGTTTGGCGCATAGACCGCCCGATCAGCCAGATACAGCCGCATGTGATGGCTGTCCTGTGCAAAACGGGTGTCGGCATGCGGCTCGCCCACCAGTTCCACGTCCAGTCCGGCGGCAAGCGCATAGCGCGCCACCAGTTCCACCAGCTTCAGCCGTCCCGCCACAACCGATGCAAGCGCCTGCGGACGGCCAAAGATGAACAGGGTCGCAGGCATCTGCGCTGTGACCTGCGCCCGAAGCCAACGGTCATCCCGGATGCTGTCAGACGCCAAGGGCACGGCCTGTGCCCCCTAACGGAACAGGACCAGCGCCCCCGGCGACCACGCCACACGGGCGCGCGTGCCGATATCCAGCACCGGGCGGCCAAAGACATTGCGCATCGAAATGCGCACTGGTGCATCGGTGCCGTCCAGTTTGACGTCGTAATAAGTCATGTCGCCATAATAGACGACTTCTTCAATCGTCGCCATGCTGTCCCGATCGACCGGGGTCTGGCTGTCAAACAGGATCGTCAGGGTTTCCGGCCGGAACCCGATGGCCGCCCCTTCACCGCCCGCCGCCACGCTCACCTGATCCGTACTCAACGTCACCTTGCCAAAGCCCTTCGCGTCCACCTCGACCTTGCCATCTGCCTCTGACAGCACCGTCGCCGGAACAAAGTTCATCGTCCCGATGAAATTCGCCACTTTCCGGCTGTTCGGTCGGCGGTACAGCGTTTCGGGATCCGCCAGTTGCGCAATCTCGCCCTCGAACATCACGGCGATGCGGTCGGACATCACCAGTGCCTCTTCCTGGTCATGCGTCACCAAGATGAAGGTGATCCCCACCTGACGCTGCAGGCGGATCAGTTCCACCTGCATCTGTTCGCGCATCTTCTTGTCCAGCGCCGACAGCGGCTCGTCCAGCAGCAGCACCTGCGGCTTCAGGATCAACGCGCGGGCCAGCGCCACGCGCTGCCGCTGGCCGCCCGAAAGCTGCGACGGCCGCTTGCCCCCGGCCCCTGTCAGCCCGACAAGATCAAGCATCATATATATATATATATA
>JANMDH010000117.1:0-14510 GCA_031376195.1 Gemmobacter sp.
GTTTCGATCAATTTAGCGTCGTCGCACTATGGAAACCGAAATGATACATAAGTTAAGGCACGACACTTGCCTCGGCGTATGTTCAATCGCGTCCCGCCAAAGCCGGGCTTGGTTAACGAACTGGTAAACATTGTTGTGCTACCCACGCTTTGGCCCAGGTTGTTGCGGGCAGGGGTGAGTGGTCAGTATGTCGACGGGCACAGGCGGAACAATCCTTTACGGGCCGGGGGCAGCGGCCGGATTTGGTGCGCGGATTGCGGTTCTGGGCGATGTGAATGGTGACGGCCGGCCGGACTTCGCGATTTCGGCACCGGGGGCTGCAGATGCTTATGGGGACGGGTTGCTGACGCAGTCCGGGCTGACCTTTGTCTTCTATGGTGGAACCAGGGATCTGGCCGTCCAGATAGATCTGGCTTTTGCCGGGGGCATTCAACCTGAGGGCGTGACATTTTCCGTCATTCAGGGCGATCTGGCGGAGGGGGGACTGGGCACTGTCCTTGCCCCGGCGGGTGATGTGAACAACGATGGCATTGATGATCTGATCATCGGCGCATCGCAATATGGAACCGGGGGCGATGCGCGTGTCGCGATCATCCTCTATGGCGTCACCGGCGGGTTTGCCCCGATTCTGAATGTGGCAGACTTGACGACCGCCACGGGAACCCGTCTGACTGTCGCGCAGGGCTCGGCGGGGGGTGCGACCTTTGCGGCAGAGGCGGCGGGGGATCTGAATGGCGATGGGTTTGTCGATCTGCTGATCACGAATCCGGCAGACAGTGAGGCGTTCATCCTGTTCGGTGATGGATCGGCGCATCCGGCGCGTTTGACCATGACCGCCGATTTCGACACCCAGAAAGATACCTATTCCCATATCCTGTCGGCGGCTGCCGCGGGTGATTTGAACGACGACGGCATGGATGATTTGTTGCTGACAACGGCTTTGGGAGCGGTGGTGGTCTTGGGTTCGACCACGATGGGGGGGCTTATCCGCGATGCGGACACGATGAACCTTGACGGGACCAACGGGTTCAGCCTGCCCTTGGCCCAGGTCTTGCGGGCAGAACCGATCGCCGATGTGAATGGGGATGGCATTGCTGATCTGCTGATCGAAGGCCGGATTGATGCACAATCCGCAGGCACGCAAAGCTATGTCTTATTCGGGAAAAGCGGGGGGTTTGATCCGGTGGTGGACCTGACCGCGTTGAACGGCAGTGACGGATTTGCTGTGCCCGGCACGTTGATCAGCAGCGGGATGGGCGGCACGGGGGATGTGAACGGCGACGGGTTTCGGGACTTTGTGCTGGCCGATGCGACGGGTGCGGGGGCGATCTATCTGATTTTCGGGCGGGCCGATGGTCATCCGGCGTCTGTTGACACGGTCACGCTCAACGGCAGGAACGGCTACCGGATCAGCGGTTTTTCAGCATCGGACGCGGCGGGGGGCGGGCAGGTGGCGGACGTCAATGGCGACGGGTTTGCCGACGTTGTTTTCGGCATTCCGGGATACGGGGCTGGCATGGGGGCTGCCGCGATCCTGTATGGCGGCCCCGAACGGCTGAAGGCGCTGGATCGGGCCGACGGGGTGGCGGACGGGGTTTTGTCCTTTGCCCATCTGGGAACCCTGCTGAGCTTTGACGAACCCGCAGTCGTGCCGATTGGCGGCGGTGGGGGCGGCGGGACCGGCCTGCCGACACAGATGCGTGACGATCTTATCGGCACATCGGGGATCGATGTTGTCGATCTTCTGGGGGGCGATGATACCTATGCGGCCCTTGCGGGCGATGATCAGGTGCAGGGCGGCCTGGGCGATGATCAGATGTTCGGTGATACCGGGAATGACCTGCTGTCCGGGGGGGATGGCCGTGACAGCCTGTTTGGCGGGGCAGGAAATGACGTGCTGGACGGTGGGGCTGGGATTGACGTCATGGGGGGCGGTGCAGGGGATGATGTGTACCGTATTGATGACGCCCGCGACGGGATCGAAGAGATTGACCAGGGCGGTATCGACCGCATTGAAGCATCGGTGGATTTCATCCTTGGCACGGCGTTGGAACATCTGGTGCTGACGGGGCTTTCCCGTCTGAATGGCACGGGCAATGCGCTTGCCAATCGGATCACGGGCAATGACGCAAACAATTTGCTGCGGGGCGTGAACGGCTGGGACACGCTGACCGGGGGGCTGGGCGCTGACACGTTGGAAGGGGGGCGCGGGCGGGATTGGTTGGTGACGGTGGCGGATGATGCCCGCGATGTCTTTGTCTATCTTACTGCATCGGATTCCAGAACCGGCCAGAACCGTGACGTGATTGACGGATTTCAGCGATTTGAGGATGCGATTGATCTGCGCCAGATCGATGCGAACGGTGATATGGGCGGCAATCAGATGTTCCGTTTCAGCGGCTCAACGGCGCGCGCCCATTCGGTGTGGTGGTCCGACATCGGCACCGACCTGCTGGTGCGGGGCGACACGAACGGCGACCGGGTGGCCGATTTTGAAATACGGCTGACGGATATGGCGAAACTGGGCGCTGGCGATCTTTTATTGTGAGGTGGGGTGCCAGCAAGCCTCAAACCTGCAGGGGATCGGCCTTAGCCAGCCGATCAAAGGCCATCAGGCTGGCGACAAGGGCGGGCATCTGATCCAACCGGATCATGTTCGGCCCGTCCGAGGGAGAATTGTCAGGGTCCTGATGCGTTTCGATGAAGACGCCTGCAATGCCCAGACTGACGGCAGCGCGCGCCATCACCGGGGCAAATTCACGCTGGCCACCCGATGATGTGCCCTGACCGCCGGGTTGCTGCACCGAATGGGTCGCATCCATGATCACGGGCCAGCCGGTGCGGGCCATGATCGGCAACGACCGCATGTCAGTGACAAGGGTATTATAGCCGAAACTGACCCCGCGTTCCGTCAGCAGGATGTTATGGTTCCCGGTCGAGGCGACTTTTTCAGCCACATTCTTCATATCCCACGGGGCCAGAAACTGCCCCTTTTTGATGTTGACTACGGCTCCCGTTTCACCGGCCGCCACCAAAAGATCGGTCTGGCGGCACAGAAAGGCGGGGATCTGGATCACATCCACCACTGCCGCTGCGGCCCGCGCCTGCGCGATGTCATGCACATCGGTCAGCACGGGAATGCCCATTTGCCGGACGGCAGCCAGCACGGCCAGACCGTCGTCAATGCCAAGGCCCCGCCGGCCTTGCAGACTTGTCCGGTTCGCCTTGTCATAGCTTGCCTTGAAGACGTATTGCGCCCCGGCGGCAGCACATGCCTCACGCATCGTGCCCGCAATCATCTGGGCGTGATCAAGGCTTTCCAGTTGGCATGGCCCTGCAATCACCAGCAATGGTTGATCATTGCCGACGGTCAACCCGCCGATGCGCACGTTTTGCATGCCGTCCCCTTACGCCGAGATTTGTTCGCGCAGAATTTCTGCAGTCATCGCGAGCATCAGGTAGATACCGCCAAACAGCAAAAGCGCAACCATCGTATTTTCGAACGCACGCGGATAGCTCGCCTCGTCCGGCATGGTCGGTTTGACGGAAACCGACAGATAGCGCACCTGACGGTTCGCCTCGATCCGCGCAGTTTCCATCGCTTGAAGCGATTGGGCCAGCAACATCAGGCGCGTCTCGACATTGGCTTCCGCGATGATCAGTTCGCTTTGCACTTTGGCGAGCGACGTGCCTTGCGCACTGTCTTCTGTCAGTTTGGACCGGAGGCTGTTGATCTCTGCCTCCAGAATGGCGATCCGCTGCACGATTGGGGCCATGCGCGCCTCGTTCGGGGTTTCATTCGACATCATCTGTTCCAGCGACAGGCGTTCGGTGGTCAGCTGGGTTTCCAGTTGCGCCACCTGGCCTGCGATCAGCTGTTCTTCGACTTTGGTGTTCAGCACCTTCAGTGTCTGCTGCAGGTTCACCAGTTGCTCCTGCGAGGTCAGCATGTTCGCCTCGGCCTCGTCGTAACTTTCGCGCGCGCCTTGCATCTGATCCTCACGCAGCCGCTGCGTCAGGTGATCGACCTGTTCTTCGGCATAGCCGATCAAAGCCTCGGCAAAACGGGCGGATGTTTCGGGTGTTGTCGCACTGACCTCCATCTTGATGATCCCTTCGGTGGGATCATAGGAGATCGAGACGTTGCGCGCATAGACGGAATAGGCGGCTTCCTGAGTTCCTTGCGGATCAAGCCGCTGGATGGCGTCGATGTCGGGGTCGCTGAAATGCGCGCGAAAGCCGTATTCGGCATCCAGCCGCAGCATGGCTTCGCGCGATTGCAGATAGCCTTGAACGGCGATGCTGTCCTGTGCCGTCGCGATCTGTGTTCCGCGGAACAAGCCTGCCATGCCGCCGCCCGACGCATCGGCCTGCTGGATCACGAATTCCGACTTTGTTGCGTAAAGCGGCGTTGCAATGCCATAAAAGTAGTATCCGGCGGCGAAGGTGGGGACCACCACGAAAACAAAAAGCCGGGCTGCCAACAGCAGGGACTTACGGCGGCGGCGGCGGGCAATGCCGCGCTGCACCTCCAGCAGTTCGGCGAGACGGCCTTGATCTGCGCGCTGATCAGGGGCGGGCAGAGGCACGGGGCGCGCGGTCTGGGGCAGAGTGGTGCGCGCCGGTTCAGTTCGCGTCAGGGCACGCGTGCCAATGGGGTCTGCCCCATCCGATTGCACCAGTTCCAGCAGTTCACTGCGCTGAAACGGGTCGATACCGGCCTCGCGCAGCAGACGGACGGCGTCAAAATCCGACGTGGCGGGCAGGTTGTGTTTCTGGGATACCCGGCGGGCCAGACGAAGTTGCCGCAACGTCAGCCCTTCCGCGCGGATCGCGTCAATCGCGGCGGCGGTGGACGGGTTGGCGGGGGGCAGGCCAGCGTCACCTTTGGCGGTTGCAAAGGGTTCTGCGCCGAAACCGTCATCTTCCGTCTCAATCAGATGGTCATTAGACGGGGCGGACGCCGATGCGTTTCGGACGGTGCCCGCCCCATTGGCGGGGACGACGACCGGGCTGTTGCGGCGCAGACGGAACCTGTTCACACTAAACTTCATAGTTATACAGCTGCTTTGCTTCCTCAAGGGTTTCAAACATGTGCAGTTGGCCGTGACGCAGCACGGCAGCAGAGGTGCAGAATTTTTCGAGCGTCTTTGCCTGATGCGACACGACGATCACGGTCGCGCCTTTCAGCCGTTCGCGCAGGATGGTTCCCGCCTTGCGGTTGAATTCGGCATCGGAATTCCCGGGCATGCCTTCGTCGATCAGATAAATGTCGAATTCCAGCGCCAGCAACAAGGCGAAACTGAAACGGGATTTCATGCCTGCAGAATACATGGCCATCGGCTGATCAAAGTATTCGTCAATGTCGCAAAGCCAGCGACAGAAGGCTTCGACATAATCGGGGTCAAGGTCATAGAGCCGGGCGATATAGCGGGCGTTTTCATTCGCGGTATGCCGTGCCACGACGCCGCCCATGAAGCCCAGCGGAAAGGAAATGCGGCTGGTGCGGATGATCTTTCCTTCATCCGGCTTTTCCAGTCCCGCCATCATGTTGATGATCGTTGTCTTGCCCGTCCCGTTCGGGGCCAGAATCCCAAGCGAGTTTCCCAGTTCCACGCGGAACGACGCCCGATCGAGAATGACCTTGCGCTGACTGCCGGTCCAAAAGGACTTGCTGACGTTCTGAAACTCGATCATCCACGCCTCTTTGCCAGTGCCGGGACGGTCGGAATGACCGTCTTTGTGGGTTTGGCCGTGTTTCGGGCTTACGCCATTGTTGTTAACAGTAAGTCACTGGCAGCGGCTTTTTTAAGGCCCCGCTGTGCTGATTATATGCAGGAAATCTGCGGAATGTTAGAATTGTTTCCCTGAACGCGACATTACGGGCGTCGCCGCTGGCGGACAAGCCCGGCCAGCAGAACGGCGCACGGGCCTGCAAGCAGGCTGATGGCAAGACCAAGGCGGGCGGCTTCCTGCACGGCACCGCCGGGCAAGGCGGTGTCGAGCGTCAGAGCGGGCACCGTAAACCCTATTCCGGCAAGAACCGCGATCAGGCCCATATCGCGGCGCCGCAGGCCCTGGGGCAGGCGATATCCCAGGCGGGGGGCAATGATCAGCGCGCCGAAAAGAATGCCAACCGGTTTTCCAATCCATACCGCGCCCAGAACAATCGCGGTGGTGACACTCCACGCGGCCAGATCAATCCCGCCCTGGGTCAGGCCGAACAGGAACATCACGCCGACCAAGGGGCGCACCAGAACCTGCACGAGGCGGTTCAAGGGATCTGTCAGATATTCCTCGGCTTCGGCGAACATGCCAAAGGCGTGGTCGGCATGGGGGATTGCCGGCAGGATCGGCAGCAAGCCAAGCGCGGGGGGCAGGCCGGCCATGGCCACCCCGACCCAGCTGATCACACCGGCGACCACGTAGGGCCAGACATGCAGGGCACGGCGATGCACACGTTCATCGCCCGACATCTTGATATGACGGCCAAACAGACCCCTGACGCCGATAGCCGCAAACAGCGGCAGCGCAAGCCACAAAAGCGGTGTCAGCGCGATGGGGTTGCTGGCGCTGTGCACCAGCAAGCCGATGACATCCATTGCAATGGTCAGCAGCAACAGAACATGCACCGCCCGGCTGCCTGCGCCAAAAACGGCGCGGGCAAACAGATAGGTCAGCACCACATCGCTGCCGATGGGCAACTGCCATCCGGTAAAGACCCCCGCCTCTTCCGCCGTCTGGAACGGCGCGGACAGAATGCACCATGTCAGCACGGCCCCGATGGCCCCGCCGACTGCCCCAAGGATCGGCACACCGCCGGTTTTGCCGCGTAAGGCACCGCGGTCGAGGCGCATCGCTTCCCACAATTCCTTGCCGATGTAGAACACGAAGATCGCCATCAGCCCGTCAGTCACAACATCGCGAAGGGTGATCGTCTGGCGAAAATGCGGCATGGGGCCGGGCAGGGCAGACAGACGCCATTCGACAAAGTCATAGTAGCCTTCGGGGGCCAGATTGACCCAAACCGTGGCGATCAAGCCACCTGCCAAAAGCGCCCAGGCAAAATGCTGTACAAAACCGGAAACGCGATACATGGACGTGCCTGCCTTTGCGCGCGGGGACCGGGCGGTCCGCTTTGACGCGGTGATTTTGCAGTAGACCGAAGATAAGGCCCGCTCAACCGGATGCCTGCCGTTTGGCGACAAGTGCTGCTGGGTGTTGCCTTGCCGCAAGGGACGCCCGATACACGCAAGCCGGATACTCGCAATGGGGGGCGTCAATGGAACCGGCCAAGAGCCTGATCACCGCGATAACAGCCTGCCGCACCTGCGCGGATCGGTTTGCGGCCACTGCAACCCGGCATTCGCCGCGCCCCGTGGTCTGGTTTCAACCCTCGGCTCGACTTCTGATCGTGGGTCAGGCGCCCGGCATGCGGGTGCACCTGTCAGGGCAGCCCTTCACGGACCGGAGCGGGGACCGCTTGCGCGACTGGCTTGGACTTGATTTGGCAGAATTCTATGATCGCCGCCGCGTGGCCATTGTGCCGATGGCGTTCTGCTTTCCGGGCTATGACGCCAAGGGGTCCGATCTGCCGCCGCCAAAAATATGCGCGGACCTGTGGCGCGTGCAGGTCATGGATGCGCTGCCACAGGTGCGCCTTCGCCTGCTGATCGGGGCTGCGGCACAGCGCTGGCATCTTGGGGCGGGCCTGCCGATGGCGCAGGCCGTGGCCAACTGGCGCATTCATCTGGCGCAGGGCAACTTTCCCTTGCCGCATCCGTCCTGGCGCAATACCGGATGGCTGAAAGCAAACCCGTGGTTTGAAACTGATCTGCTGCCTGATTTGCGCAGGGCTGTCAGGACGGTGATGGAGGATGGATGACCCCGCTTGATCTGGCCCACCATGCGATGATGGCGCACCCGCAGGACGATGCGGCCCGCCTGCGGTTCTACGGCCAACTGGCGGCGGCTGAGTTGATTGTGCTTGTGTCAGGCGATGCGGGGGATGCGGCGCTGACACCCCGGCAATTCGATCTGGAGGATGGGCCGGTCATTCTGGCCTTTGATACCGAAGACCGCCTGACGGATTTCACGGGTGCCGCTGCACCCTATGCCGCAATGCCGGGCCGATTGATTGCCCTGCAGCTGGCAGGGCAGGGGGTTGGCCTTGGCGTGAACCTTGGCGTGGCCCCATCGTCCATTCTGATCCCGCCTGAAGCGGTGGATTGGCTGGCAGAAACGGTATCGGGGGCGGCGGATCCGGTCATGGCCGCGCGCCCTGTGCGGTATCATGCGCCTTCGGAATATCCGATGATGATCCTGATGGCATTGGATGATGCGCTGCGTCGTGCTGGCGGAATGGCGGACCACGCGCTGCTTGGTCTGGCCGAGGATGCGCGCGGGGCGCGTCGCCCGATCCTCGCGCTGATCGGTGCCGACCCGTCGCGTCACATCGCACTGGCGCGCATGGTCAGCGAAACCGTTGCGTTTGCCGGTCATCCCGACTGCATGCCGGACGTGGTCTTTCTGGCGGATGGGGATCCTGCGCTGCAGGCATTGGCCGCCGTGGCGCACCGCTTTGACATGCCGGAACCGGGCGTAGCCGACCGGAACTCCGCCCCCCGGCCCCCCGGGATGGACCCCGACCGCCCCCCGAACTTGCGTTAGCTGCCTTTGTTTGGGAATGATACGGGGGTGAAATTCCGGGTAGATGATCTGGATCGACATGGGGTATAATAATACCGTAATTCTAATCTGTTGAAATATATGATTTATATCTCATATCCTGCGCTTGACAGTGTTTGGCCTATGCCCGATACACCCCTATCCGCGTTTCCGGGGCTAACCCCCGCCAAACCCTATGGGCAATGTTATGAAAACCTTCACCGCAACACCGGCGGACATCACCAAGAAGTGGATCCTGATCGACGCCGAAGGCGTGGTTCTGGGCCGTCTTGCGTCGATCGTCGCAAGTATCCTTCGTGGCAAGAACAAGCCGACCTTCACGCCGCACATGGACATGGGCGACAACGTGATCGTCATCAACGCCGAAAAAATTCAGATGACCGGCAACAAACGTGCCGACAAGCGTTACTACTGGCACACCGGCCACCCGGGCGGGATCAAGTTCCGCACCGCAGCACAGGTGCTGGATGGGGCGCACCCCGAACGTGTCGTGACCAAAGCGGTCGAACGCATGATCACGCGCAATTCGCTGGGTGCCCAGCAGATGACGAACCTGCGTGTTTACGCCGGGTCCGACCACCCGCATGAGGCGCAGCAGCCTGCCGTTCTCGACGTCAAGTCGATGAACCCGAAAAATCACCGGAGCGCATGATCATGTCCGACATCAAATCCCTTGACGATCTGAAATCGGCCGTGTCCGGCACCCCGGCAGATGCCCCGGTCGTCGTGGCAGTTGCCGCCCCGCGCGTGTCCGTGCGCGATAAACTGGGCCGGTCCTATGCAACCGGCAAGCGCAAGAATGCCGTCGCCCGCGTCTGGATCAAGCCGGGTTCCGGCAAGGTCGTGGTCAATGGCAAGACAATGGCGGAATATTTCGCGCGCCCCGTGCTGCAGATGATCCTGCGCCAGCCATTTACGGTTGCCGGTGTGGATGGCCAGTTCGATGTGATGGCAACGGTTGCAGGTGGCGGTCTTTCAGGACAGGCCGGTGCTGTGAAACACGGGGTGTCCAAAGCCTTGCAGCTGTACGAACCTGGCCTGCGCGCGGCATTGAAGGCGGCAGGTTTCCTGACCCGGGACAGCCGCGTTGTGGAACGCAAGAAATACGGCAAGGCGAAAGCACGGAAAAGCTTTCAGTTCTCCAAGCGCTGATTGCGCCCCGATTTTTCTGGAAAAGGCCCGCATTCATGCGGGCCTTTTTGTTCTGAGGGCAAAAAAAGACCGGGATGAACCCGGTCAAATGTGGGGAACGGAAAGGTCGGCAGATCAGTCCTGCCAGAAGTACTTTGTATACTCATCACGCGCATCGGCAGGATCACAGCCGATGT
Organism: Gemmobacter sp.; assembly: GCA_031376195.1. GTDB lineage: Bacteria > Pseudomonadota > Alphaproteobacteria > Rhodobacterales > Rhodobacteraceae > JANPIX01. The sequence goes on from JANMDH010000117.1 coordinate 10,017, forward strand.
CGCGCAGCATATGCGGATCAAGACGGCGGAGGGCATGACGTGTGCAGTTGCGATCAAACCATGTCTGCCACAGCCGCCGCAGGCCGACAGCCGGAAGGACTGCCAGGAATTTACGAAGCGGTGACGTGACGTTGCGCTGCATGATGCACCTTTGTATTGATACAAGTGATTTGTTTTGATACGATATCCATACAATACTTCGGATGAACCCACTAGCGCGGATTTGTGATGGATACAATTTGGTTGCCTGATTTGACACAATCCGCCGGCCCAAAGTTTCAGGCCCTGTCACAGGCCCTGCGCGGGGCAATCAAATCCGGCATGTTGGCCCCCGGAACGCGGCTGCCGCCTGTGCGAGAACTTGCGTTTCAGGCGGGTGTGACCCCGGGCACGGTGTCGCGCGCCTATCAGATCGCAACCCAGGAAGGTCTGCTGTCGGCGACCGTGGGAAGGGGAACCTTCGTTACCGCTGCCAAACCACGTCTTGGGCCTACCCAGCCTTTGTTCATGGAACGCAGTCGCGCGCTGGAACCCGGCGTGGTTGATCTTCGGGCACCGCTTGTGCCCGATGTCGGGCAGGCAGCGGCGATTGGCGATGTATTCGGGGGCATCGCCGCGAACATGGGGGCCGATTGGCTGGATTATCCCAGTCAGCGTGATGAAGTTCCGCTTCGGTCTGCGGTGTGTGATTGGATGGCGGACCGCGTTCTGGGGTCGTTCGGGCCTGACGATATCACCCTGACCAATGGCGGACAAAACGGCATCACGCTGATCCTGATGTGTTGTCTGCGTGGGGATCGCCCCGTCGTGCTGACCGAGGAACTTGCCTATCCGGGTTTTCGTCATGCGGCGCGGCTGGTTCGGGCGGAGGTGGTCGGGGTCGAGATGGACGCCGAGGGTATTGTACCCGAGGCACTGGAGGCTGCCTGCCGCCGGCATGGTCCGCAGGTCCTGTGCCTGACTGTTGAGGCGCAGAACCCCACAGCCGTGCGCATGGGGTTGGAGCGGCGCCTGCAGATTGTGGAAATTGCGCGGAAATTCGATTTGCAGATCATCGAAGATGATTGTTATTCGATTCCGGGTCCGGCTTGGCCGACGGTGCGGGCCTTGGCCCCGGAACGCACATGGTTTGTCGGCAGTCTGTCCAAAACAGTGTCGGCTGCTTTGCGCTTTGGGTATATCCTGTGCCCGACTGGTATGGGCGCGCCTGGCCGTCTGACGGCGCAGCACAGTTTTTTTGGGCTGTCGCGGCCTTTGGCCGAACTTGTCTTGCACCTTTTTGCAAGTGGCAAGGCCGCGGACTTGCGCCGCGCGGTTCAGATGGAACTTTCCGATCGGTCGCAACGCGTGGTCAATCACCTGGGGACGCATGACATCGGCTGGCAGAAAGGCTTGCCGTTCGTCTGGATCAAACTGCCGTCAGGGTGGCGCGCATCCACCTTTGCGCGCACCGCCGAGGCGGCAGGCGTGCTCGTGCGGTCTGCCGATGAATATGCCCTGATCCACGGGCGCGCGCCGCATGCCGTCCGTCTGGCGATCAATGGCCTTATCCCGATTGAGCATCTGGAACAGGCGGCCGACACGCTTGCCTTGTTGTTGCACAGCCCACCGGGTGATCTTTGTGTATGACCTGTTGCAGGATGGACTCATGTCACGCGGAATTGTCCACAGGGCCAGTTGACCGATTGGTCAGTCTGATCAACAATTGATGATAGAGCAGACTTAAAAAAAGAGACCCAAAATGGGACATCAGGCCGCGTTTCATGCACCCCACGGGGGCGCAGATTTTCTTGCTATGCGTATCAACAGATCAGGTGCTACGGAAATCGTCTATGACGACGGCGTGGCGCGTCGGATCATTTGGCGCGTCGACGCCGAAACGGTAAGCGAAGATCGCCTTTCCGATGCCTTGCGTGTGGCAGTCGGCGCACTTCGAGTCGTGCCCGCGCTCTATGACGAATTGAAGAAGCGCGCGATCGCGGTTGAACGGGTGGCGGGCTAAGCCACCCGCGTCTTGCGGCGTCACGTACGGGCAAGCGGTGGTTTGCCCGAAAAATGATCATATTTTTATGATTTATAAATCAACGGTTTAACCGTGTCTTTTGATGTTTCAGGATGGTTTCGCAGTCGTTGAGACACCTTTGCCCCCTTCCCAGATGGGACAGGCTATGCCACTAAACTGGGGACAGCCGATAAAAACAAACCGGGGAGCGTTAAGATGAGTGGGTCCGCCTGGCAGCGTTTTCGCCGGTCTGAAGCGGGGTCGGGCTATCTGATGGTCAGCCCTCCGGCACTTTATGCCATCCTGTTGTTGGCGACCCCGATGGCCACAGTTCTGGCTTTTTCATTTCTGACCTCGACCGGGGGAAGTGTGTCGACCCCATTTACCCTGGCCAATTACGCCGAGGTCTGGGGAGGGCGTATCTATCAGGCGATCATGATGCGGTCATTGTGGGTATCGATGACGGTCACGTTGGTGACGGTGCTTCTTGCCTATCCCATCGCCTATTTCGTCAGCTTTCACGTCGCGCCGTCGCGCAAATCCTTGTGGCTGTTCCTGATCACCATCCCGTTCTGGACGTCCTACGTTATCCGCGTGTCGCTATGGCGGGTGATCCTTGGGTATGACGGGATTGTGGACAGCGCGCTGATCGGCACCGGCATCATGGCTGAACCGCTGAATATCCTGTCGAACGGCGTCGCCTCTATCGTGATCACCTTGGCACATGCCTACGCGCCCTTCGCGATCCTGCCGATCTTTGTGTCGCTGGAAAAGGTGGACCGGTCGCTGCTTGAGGCGGGGCAGGATCTGGGTGAATCCCGTTTTGTGACATTTCTGCGGGTGACATTGCCCCTGACCATGCCGGGGGTCATTGCAGCGGTGCTGATCGTGTTCATTCCGACCGTCGGGGATTATGTGACGCCGGAACTGATTGGCGGTGGCAAGGTGCCGATGATCGCCAACATGATCGAAAGCCAGATGCTAAAGCAGCGTGATCAGGCAGTAGGATCGGCCATCGCGATCACTGCGATGGTCATTGTCGCGGCTGTCAGCATCGTGTTCGTCCTGCTGAACCGGCGCTTTCTGGGGGAACGGAAATGAAGGCACCCGTACTTCGGACATATGCGGTCCTTTATCTGCTGTTTCTGTATGCGCCGATCATCCTGCTGCCGATCTTTGCCTTCAATGACAGCAAAGTGGTCTCGTTTCCCCTGTCCGGCTTTACCACCAAATGGTTTGTCGAGATGTGGAATGACAGTCAGCTTGGGGTTGCCCTGAAAAACAGCCTGATCATCGCGTTCTGCACGGCCAGCCTGTCCACGGTGCTGGGGGTGTTTGCGGCCCGCGCGTCGGTGCGGTACAAATTCGGCGGCAAGGCCGCGGTGATGGGACTGATCATGTTGCCGCTGGTGTTGCCCGAAATGATTGTGGCGATGGCGCTGTTGACGGTATTGCTGGCGATGGGGGTATCCTTGTCGATCTGGACGATCATTCTGGGGCATGTGCTGATCTGCACACCCTTTGCCGTGGCGATCCTGACATCGGCCTTTCAATCGCTGGATCGGTCGCTGGAAGAAGCCGCCTATGATCTGGGTGAAACTGCCGCCTCGACCTTCCGGCTGATCATCCTGCCGCTGGTCATGCCGGGGATCCTGTCGTCATTCCTGATCTGCTTTACGATCAGCATCGACGAATTCATCATCTCGAACTTCATGGGATCGGGTGAGGCGATCTTGTCAGTCTACATCTTCGGGAACTTTCGTTTTCCGGCACGTGTGCCGTCGATGATGGCGCTTGGCACGGTTCTGGTCTGCGTGTCGATTGCCCTGCTGATCACCGCTGAATATTTCCGCCGCAGGGGCCTTGCCCGCACCGGCGCCAAAGATACCGGAGGCTTCCTGTGACGTCTGAAAAACCTGTGATGATCGAATTCAAGGACGTTCATAAATACTACGGTGATTATCACGCCCTTCGCGGGATCACCGCCACCATTCAGGCCGGCGAGTTCTTTTCGTTGCTTGGCCCGTCCGGCTGCGGCAAGACAACCCTGCTGCGCACGATTGCGGGGTTCGAGGGAATTTCATCCGGCGTGGTGATGATCGACGGCAAGGATATGGCGGACGTGGCCGCAAACGTGCGCCCGACCAACATGGTGTTCCAGTCCTACGCGATCTTTCCGCATCTGACAGTTGAAGAAAATGTCGGGTTTGGCTTGCGCAAAGACCCGATGTCGAAAGAGGCCAAGGCAAAGGCGGTGGCAGAAGCACTGGACATGGTCGGCCTGAAAGGCTTTGGCAAGCGGGCGGCGCATGCCCTTTCGGGTGGGCAGCGGCAGCGGGTGGCCCTTGCGCGTGCACTTATCCTGAAACCAAAGGTGCTGCTGCTGGACGAACCGCTCTCCGCGCTTGACAAGAAGATGCGGGGGACGATGCAGGAAGAACTTATCAAGCTGCAGCGCCAGGTCGGCATCACGTTCATCCTCGTGACGCATG
>JANMDH010000144.1:0-3879 GCA_031376195.1 Gemmobacter sp.
GCGGCAGCAGGTGGCTTTGTCGCCGCGAAGAACCGTATGGCAGGCGTGCCGATCTTCGCAGGTCTTGTCGTCGCAGCCGTTTACTGGGTGCTCCTGCACCCGATTGTGGTGGGCGTGCTGTCCTCGATTGCCGACCTCGGCCTGACCCCCGTCAATTCCGACGAATTCGGCGGCTTTCTTCTGGCGCTGACCATCGGCGTCACCGCCATCGGGTTCTCGCTGCCCATCGGCATCATCCTGGCGCTCGGGCGGAAGTCCGACATGCTGATCGTCAAGACGCTGTGCGTGGCCTTCATCGAATTCATCCGGGGCGTGCCGCTGATCACCATGTTGTTCACCGCCAGCCTGCTGCTGCAATACTTCCTGCCGCCGCGCACCAATTTCGACCTCATCCTGCGCGTCATCATCCTCGTCACCCTGTTCGCCTCCGCCTACATCGCCGAAGTGATCCGCGGCGGCCTTGCCGCCCTTCCACGCGGCCAGTACGAGGCGGCGGATGCGCTTGGCCTCGACTACTGGAAGGCGCAGCGTCTGATCATCATGCCGCAGGCCCTGAAAATTGCGATCCCCGGCATCGTGTCGTCCTTTATCGGACTGTTCAAAGACACCACGCTGGTCGCTTTTGTCGGCCTGCTCGACCCCCTGAAAGGCGTCACGCAGGTTGTTCGCGCCGACATCAACTGGAAAGGCATCTATTGGGAGCCTTACATTTTTGTCGGTCTTATCTTTTTTCTCATCTGCTTTGGCATGTCCCGATACTCCATGTATCTGGAACGCAAGCTGAAGACCGATCACCGGTAGGAGTATCCCATGGCCGAAGCAGCCCTCGACACCAGCATGATGCAGATCAGCGATGAAGTCGCGATCCAGATTGCGGACATGAACAAATGGTACGGCACCTTCCACGTGCTGCGCGACATCAATATGACGGTGAACCGGGGGGAACGCATCGTCATCTGCGGGCCGTCCGGCTCGGGCAAATCAACCCTGATCCGCTGCATCAACCGGCTCGAGGAACACCAGCAGGGCAGGATCGTGGTGGACGGCACCGAACTGACAAGCGATCTGAAAAACATCGACAAGGTCCGCAGTGAAGTGGGCATGGTGTTTCAGCACTTCAATCTGTTCCCGCATCTGACGATTCTGGAAAACCTGACGCTGGCCCCGATCTGGGTGCGCAAAACCCCCAAGCGCGAGGCCGAAGAAGTGGCGATGCACTACCTGCACAAGGTGAAAATCCCCGAACAGGCAAACAAGTATCCGGGGCAGCTGTCCGGCGGACAACAGCAGCGTGTGGCCATCGCACGGTCGCTGTGCATGAAGCCGCGGATCATGCTGTTTGACGAACCGACATCGGCCCTTGACCCGGAAATGATCAAGGAAGTGCTCGATACGATGATTGAACTGGCACAGGAAGGCATGACCATGCTGTGCGTGACGCATGAAATGGGCTTTGCCCAGGCGGTAGCGAACCGGGTGATCTTTATGGATCAGGGCCAGATCGTCGAACAGAACGAACCGAAAGAGTTCTTCAACAACCCGAAAAGCGAACGGACCAAGCTGTTCCTGTCACAAATCCTCGGCCATTGATCGCAGGGTGCGCATTCATTGCGCACCCCTTAACGGCGGTTAAAGCGCACTGAAGGCGCACCTGATTTTCAGGCGACAACCTCACGCGGAATGACGAAATCCAGCGCCGTGCCAAGGCCCCAGTTCACGTCTTCCCAAGCCTCGATCGCAAAGTCCACGACAAGTGTGGCCCCCGTGGGATAGCGGGCAAAACCCGCGTTGACCGGCGCTTTTGCCACCAGCCGCCCCGCGAATTCCGCAATTCCCGGGTTGTGCCCGATGATCATCACGCAATCGGCTGTCGCATGGCGCAGAACAGCCAGCATGACATCAGGGCCTGCGTGATACAGCGCCGGTTTCAGGTTCAGGATCGGTGTGCCGGGCAGGGCGGGTGCCAGACCGGACCAGGTTTTCCGGGTGCGCAGCGCATCGGAACAAAGCACTTCTTCGGGCACATAACCGCGCGACGCCAGCCAATCGCCCAGATCGGCGGCGGCTGCCTTGCCCCGTTCATTCAGCGGGCGGTCATGATCAGGCGTCAGCGGGTCGTCCCAGCTTGATTTCGCGTGGCGGGTCAGGATCAGGCGCTTGGTCATTTATGGAACTGCCTCATGTGATAGGCTGACTGTTCGGGTATCCTTGCATAGGCACGGGACACCGGGCAAGCCCGTCGCACAGCACAGCCCTGTGCCAGGCAGTCCGCACCCGCCGCACTGTCCAGAAACCCGTGGCAGGCGGGCAGGTCATACCCCGCCCCCGTCAGGGCATGTGGCGGGCAGGCGGTCAGGCACGGCTGGCCTGCGCAGGTGTCGCACGGGCGCGGTTTGGGTGCGGGCACCTCGATCCGTTCCTTCAGGGCCAATGCCCCGCGATAACTGACCATCAGCCCCGCCTGATCATGCACCAGCAGGCGCACCGGGCTTTCCCATGTCCGGCCCGTGCGCAGCGCCCATTGATGAAACGGGTGCCACGGCGGCCCGCCAAACGGGAACAGCGCCTTGGCCCCCAGATCGCAGGCCATCCGCCCGATCACCCGGCGTGACCAGCGATCCACCGGGTCGGGTGCGCCATCCCATTCGGGTTGCGCCTTCAGATGCGGCCAAAAGCCCGGTTCGTGCGGGCCCAGCATCAATAATGTCTGGACCCCCTTGGGCAGGGTCGGGTCATCTTCGGGGTTGAACCCCCCCATGATTGTCAGGGCCTGCGCGCCCGCCAGCCCCTCAATCTCGACCAAGACGCTCATTTCCGCTGAAACGGCAGCAGCAGGCTCCATCCCAACCGGGCAGGCCGGGTATCCTGCCACTCCAGTCCGATCCGCAGCCCCTGATCGCCGCCTTCGGGTTCCGCGCGCAAGGTGCCGAACACCCGGTCCCAGACGGAAAGGGCAAACCCGAAGTTCCGGTCATGGTCTGCCCGTTCCACGGAATGATGGATGCGGTGCATGTCCGGCGTCACTATGAACCACCCCAACATGCGCGACAGACCGGCTGGCAGGCGCAGATTCGCGTGGTTGAACAAGGCGGTCCCGTTCAGCAAAACCTCGAACACCAGGACCGCCACTGCCGCAGGCCCGATGAGATAAATCAGTCCGATTTTCAGGATCATCGAGGCCGCGATTTCCGCCGGGTGAAAGCGCAGCGCCGTCGTGACATCCATGTCGCGGTCCGCGTGATGCACCCGGTGAAACCGCCAGAACAGCGGCACCCGGTGCGTGATCAGATGCTGGCACCAGATCGCCAGATCCAGCATCAGAACCGCCAGCACGCCTTCCAGCCACACTGGCCAGCCCACCATGTTGAACAGCCCCCAGCCGAGCGTCCGGGCATCCAGTGCCGCCCCGATGGCCAACAACGGCAGGATCAACGCCAGCAGCCGCAACCCCACGGTTCCCAGAACAAGGATCGACAGATTGGTGAACCACCGGCTTTTGCGCGGCAGCACCCGCCCCCGGTTTGGAAACGCCGCCTCCAACCCCGCAAAAAACGCAAAAAGCCCTAGGAAAAATCCAAGCCGGATCGCCAATTCATCTGCCATCGCGCCATGCCCCCTGTCGGGAATATAGGCCGCCCCTGCACCGATGGCTAGCGTCGCACGCGCGGTTTCACCCGCGGTTCCGTGGTGCGGATCTGACTGCCCGCCCCGTGATCGGTGAACAGTTCCAGCAGGCATGCATTCGGCACCCGCCCGTCCAGGATCGTCACCGCCCGCACCCCCTGTTCCAGGGCCGCAAGCGCGGTTTCCACTTTGGGGATCATCCCGCCCCCGATCACCCCGTCGTCGATCATCTGGCGCACCTCCTCGGGGGTCAGC
>JANMDH010000479.1:0-9138 GCA_031376195.1 Gemmobacter sp.
ATCGCGGCGGGGGTGCCGCTGCAGGTGGGTGAGGGGGCAGAGTTCCGGACATTCCGGATCGGGTTGTTCGGGTTGGACAAGCTGCGGGATGTGGCGGGGACGGTGGGGAGGCTCAGGGCGGTGGTGGAGCGGGTGGTGTGAGGGGGGCAACCTTTCGTTAACCAGACGCGGAATAGTCTGCCGGGATGTCCGACTATATCCGCCCACAGCAGCCCGGCGCGACCGTGTTCTTTACGGTGAAATTGGCGCGGCGAGGTTCGGATTTATTGGTGCGAGAGGTTGATGCGTTGCGGGACGCGGTGCGTGTGACCTGCAAGGAACGCCCGTTCAGGATTGATGCGTGGGTGGTTCTGCCGGATCATCTGCATTGCGTCTGGACGTTGCCTGAAGTGGACAGTGATTATTCAAGACGGTGGAGCGTGATCAAAGCGCGGTTTTCCCGTCAGATGCCCCACATCGATCGCCGCACCAGCCATGAGGCGCGGCGAGAGCATGGAATCTGGCAGCGCCGGTTCTGGGAGCATCACATCCGGAGTGAGAGGGACCGGATGGCAGCGATCCGGTATTGTTGGATCAATCCGGTGAAGCATGGTTTGGTCGAGAATCCGGTGGATTGGCCGTATTCGTCATATCATCGAGACGCGGGCCGTGCTGCAGCCATCCCGTAGGGTGACAGGGATGTGGGCACCCTGTCTGAACCAATATCAAAGCTGGCGACCAGCCCGGCGTTTTGTTGGCCGACACCCGGCATGATCGCCCCGAATCGTAGGGTGCGCATTTAGTGCGCACCATGCCCGGATGACTGGCGGGTGCGCGGGTTGATGGCGGGTGGTGCGCAATGAATGCGCACCCTATGGAGCGTGATCACCTGACATGCAGGACCGTCCGCATCAGCGGCTGTCTGACCGGGGCGACCGCACCGAACCCCAGATGACTGGCGGGTGCTCGGGTTGATGGCGGGTAGTGGTGCGCGATGAATGCGCACCCTGCGGGTTATGCCCGCACCCCCAGCCCCGCGCGCATCAATGCTTTGCGGATCGGGGTCACGGCATAGAGCGCCTCCAGCCCCGCGCCGCGCAGGTCGCGCAGCATCTGGCCGCCGGCCATCGAGGCGCGGTTCAGGGCGTCGATGCCGGTTACTCTGACTTGGATATCCCGGTGCCGGGCGGCTTGATAGGCGTCGAGCATCGCGGGCGCGCCGATGTTGTCACGGTCGGCCACCGCCAGACCCAGCAGGCAGTCGAGATCGGCCATGCTCATGTTCAGGCCCTGCGCGCCGATGGGGGGCAGGACGTGGGCGGCTTCGGCCATGAGGGCGGTGCGTTCGCCGGTCATCCGGGCAGCGACCTGACTGATGATCGGCCAGACCATGCGGCGCGATTGCAGGGTCAGGGGGCCCGCGATGTGGCAGGACCGGGCGTTCATCGCGGCCTCGAACGCTGGCACGGGCAGGGCGGCGAGGCGTGCCACCTCTGGCCCCGTATCCATCCAGACGACGGAGGAGGCGGGCATGCCGTCGCGGTCGGGCAGGGGGACGAGGGTGAAGGGGCCGCCTGTGCGGTGGATTTCGGTGGAGACATTCTCATGCGGGATCGGGTGCGTGACGGCAAAGGCGAGCGCCTTTTGGCCATAGCGCGTGGTGCGCACGGGGATACCGAGCGCCTGCCGCACCGGGCTGTTTCGGCCATCGGCGGCGATCAGCAGGCGGGCGGAGATGCGGGTGCCGTCGGTGAGGGTCACAAGCGCCTCGGACGCGCGGGTCAGGACGGTTCTGGTGCCGACACCGGGCCGGAAATCGACATCTGGCAGGTCGGCAAGGCGGGCGACGAGTTCGCGGCGCAGCAGCCAGTTGGGCAGGTTCCAGCCAAAGGGGGCGTCGGAAATATCGGATGCGTCGAAATCCTTGACCTTGCGGGGGGCCTCAATCGCGCCGCCAGCGTCGATGATGCGCATGACCTGCAGGGGGGCGGCGTGGGGTTCAAACCGCGACCAGAGGCCCGCCGTCCGGAACAGGGAAACGCTGGGTTGCAGAAAGGCAGTGCTGCGCAGGTCAGCCTCGGGGTCGGTCGCCGTGGTGACGGGGGGGGTGGGATCGACGCAGATCACGCGGAACCCGGCAGCGCCAAAGGCGGCTGCGGCCATCAGACCAGCGATGCCGCCGCCTGAGATGAGAATATCGGTCTGTTGGCGCATGTTTCACCTGCCTGTCGGGGCATAGATAGGGTGGGCGGAGGGCAAGGGGGAAGCGGCATTGTGTCCGGGGGTAGGCCGGGGTCAGGTCAGGCGGGCGAGAAAGCCTGCCAGATCATCGGTGTGGTGGTGGATGTGGGGGGCGGGGGTGGCATCGGGGGCGACATGCACGGTGCGCATTCCCATGGCGTGGGGGGCGGCGAGGTTGCGGGTGTCATCCTCGAACATCGCGGCGAGGGCCGGGTTCAGGCCGTCGACAGCAAACACCGCATCAAACGCGGCGCGTTCGGGTTTCGGGCGAAAGCCCGCATGTTCAACGCCGTAGACCGCATCGAAGAGGCCGGTCAGACCACGGGCGGCGAGGACTTTTTGGGCGTAGGGCGCGCAGCCGTTGGTGTAGACAATCCGGCGTCCGGGCAGGGCGGCGATGGCGGCGGCGAGGGCGGGGTCGGGGGACAGGGGGGTGAAATCAATTTCGTGGACATCGGTCAGGTAGGGGTCGGGGTCGACGTCGTGTTCGGCCATGAGGCCGGCAAGAGTGGTGCCGTAATTATCCCAGTAGTGCTGGCGCAGGCGGTCCGCCTCAACCCGGTCGACGCCGATGGCCTGCATGACCCAGTCGGTCATTTTCACCTCGATCTGGTCGAACAGGCGGACGGAGGGGTGATAAAGCGTGTTGTCCAGATCAAAGACCCAGGTGCGGACATGCGAAAAATCGGGGAGGGGAGCGTTGGTCATGCGTCTGATTAGCGCGGCGTCTGCGGCTGCGCAATGCGGCAGGGTTGCAGGGGCGGGGTCCGGGCGGCTATGGTCGCGGCGGTTCATGATGAGAGGCCGCGCGCGGTGCAGAAAGATGCCTATACCCTGATCCTGGAAGCGATTGACGCAGGGGTTTACCGGCCGGGGGACAGGCTGGTGGAATCGGAACTGGCCGATCAGCTGGGGGTGAGCCGGACCCCGGTGCGCGAGGCATTGCAGCGGCTGGAGACGCAGGCGATGCTGACGCGGGACGGGCGGAGCCTGATCGTGGCGTCGCTGGACCATAACCAGCTGGCGGAATTGTATGCGGTGCGGGCGGAACTGGAAGGGCTGGCAGCCCGTCTGGCGGCGCGGCATGCGACGGATGAAGAGATACGGGTGCTGCGCAGCATGGTGGGGGACGACCGTGCACTGCTGGGGGGCGATCCGCGCGCGTTGAGCCGGGCGAACAAGCGGTTTCACAAGCAGATCCATCTGGCATCGCACAACCGGTTTCTGGTGCAGCAGCTTGACCTTGTGCATCGCGGGATGGCGCTGATGGCGACGACATCGTTTGCGGCGGAGGGGCGGGACAGCGTGGCGCTGGAGGAACATGACCAGATCGTGCGGGCGATTGCGGCGCGGGACGGGGAGGCGGCCTGTGCTGCGTTGAAGGCGCATATCTCAAAGGCGTACGAGACGCGGCTGCGGATTGACGCAGGCGAGTTGAAGCTGCGCTAGGGCGGGGGATCAGGCGGCATCGCAAAGGCCATGGGTGGTCTTGTCCCAATAGAACGGCTCGGCCACCAGTTCCCACAGGGCCTTGTAGGCGGCCAGAGCGCCCAACGGAAAATAGACATGCAGCATCAGCGCCCAAAGCGGGTTCATCCGGTGCGCGGTCTGGCGCATGGCGATCAAGGTCACGGCCAGCAGCGTCGCCTCGGACCACAAAAAAATGCCGGACATGGCAATGTGCATGCCCGATGGCAGGGCCGCCATGACGGGATGGGGCAGGCCGAACATGACCAGCCAGAACGACAACAGCAGGGGGGTGAGCAGGAACTGCGAGAGGGTGGTCAGGAAGAACACCTGAAAGCCCGCGAATTTCCACCAGCCAAGATGGCGCAGCAGCAGGGCAGGATCGCGCATGTGGACGGCGTAGGTGATCATGTAGCCCTTGAGCCAGCGTGATCTTTGCCGGACCCAGGGCAGGATGCGGCAGTTCGCCTCTTCGCTCGTGACGCTGTCGATCAGTTCGGTGCGGTAGCCATGCCGCGCCAACCGCATGCCGAGGTCGGCATCTTCGGTGACGTTATGGGCATCCCAGGCCCCGAGTTCTTCCAGGGCTGTGCGTCGAAAAAAGAGGGTGGTGCCCCCCAAGGGAACGGCCAGCCCGAGGCGGGCCATGCCGGGCAGTATAAGGCGGAACCAGGCCGCATATTCCATGGTAAAGCACCGCGACAGCCAGTTGCTGTTCGGGTTGTAGAAATCCAGCACGCCCTGCAGGCAGACCACATCGGGCGCGGCCTTGCGGAAGCGATCGACAATGCGGAAAATCTGATCTGGTGCGGGTGCATCTTCGGCGTCGTAAATGCCGATGATGCTGCCCCGGCACAGGTTCAGGGCATGGTTCAGGGCGCGGGGTTTGGTTTTCAGCGGGCCGCGGGGGGCGGTGACCACGCGCATTCCGTGGGGTAGATCGGTGGCGCGCAGGGTGGTGCGTGTGACATCGTCATCTTCTTCGACGACCAGCAGGATATCAAGCAGGTGGCGTGGATAGTCGAGCAATTCCAGACGCCTGATCAGCCGCGCGGCAATCTGTTCTTCGCGGAACAGCGGCACCATGACCGAGACAATGGGCAATACGCCCGTTGTCGTCACAGGGGTATCGGGTAAGGTACTGGGCGCGCGCAGGGCGCTGATGGCGGCAGCTGTTTTCAAGGCGGTGGCAAGCGCGAGGGTAACGATGGCCCACAGCGTCAGCCCGGCAAAGAGGGCGGTGGGCGCAAACCAGCAGGCGGTGGCGAACAGGATGCAGGCGACGGCCACCCGGAACGGCAGGGTGGTGCTGCCCCAGTTACGGCAGCTTTCCGCATCGACAACGCGGTGGCGGGCGGCCTGATCCAACTGTGCCCCGCGCTGTGAAAGGATCGCCGCCTCGATCACGTCCGCCGGGGCGATGGCGGGGATGACTTTGCCGAAGGTCTGTTCAAGTTGTGCCCGGCTGGCGCGAAAAGCCGCCGGATTTGCGGCGATGATCACCGTTGCAGCGCCCGCATCGCGCCACGGCAACACGCCCGCGCGCAGGCAGTTGATCGCGCCAAATTGGTCAATCAGGCGCGGGTCGGGGGCGTCGGCCAGCGGATCAATGGAGGGCAGCTGCCATGCCCCGGCCTGATGGCGGATCAAGACCTTTGGCGAAATCAGATTTCGCGCAACAAGAATGTCATGCAGTTTGCTGCCGGGTTGACGCTGACGCAGGGCCAGAGCGCGGATTATGTCATCGGGCGCAACCAGGCCGTCCTGCAACAAGGTGACGACGGGGCGATGCGCCCCAGGAACCCGGCTGATCGGAACCGGGCGGGGCATGGTCGTGCGGACCTGAGTGGAATGTGTCGGCATTGGCCCCCCGGAAGATCGGGACCAGCGTTCACTGCAAGGCGTTAAGACGAGGTTAAGAGGCGGTTAACCCAAAGTCGGAATCGTGAGAATTTCCACAATGGTCAGAATTTTCTGGGTTCCAAACAGGCGTTCTGTCAGGCTGCGGGGACTGCTGGGACTGCGGGGGCGGCGCGCCGGGCCTGCATCGTCGCGGCAAAGCGTTCGAACAGGTGATAGCTGTCTTGCGGGCCGGGGCTCGCCTCGGGGTGGTACTGCACGGAAAACACCGGCTTGCCTTCGACGCGGATGCCGCAGTTCGATCCGTCGAACAGCGACACATGGGTTTCCTTCACGCCTTTCGGCAGGGTCTGGCTGTCGACGGTAAAGCCGTGGTTCATCGAGGTGATCTCTACCTTGCCGGTATCCATGTCCTTGACGGGGTGGTTTGCGCCGTGATGACCGTGGTTCATCTTGAGCGTTTGGCCGCCCAAAGCCAATGCCAGCATCTGATGCCCGAGACAGATGCCGAACACCGGCAAATCTGCCGCCAGCACACCTTGAATCATTGGCACGGCATAGGCCCCGGTCGCCGCAGGGTCACCCGGGCCGTTGGACAGGAAGACGCCTTCGGGGTTCAGGGCGAGGACATCTTCGGCAGTGGCTGTGGCCGGCAGAACGGTCACTTCGCAGCCCGCCGAGGCAAGGCAGCGCAGGATGTTGCGCTTTGCCCCGTAGTCAATCGCGACGACCCGCAGGCCGGGGCCTGTGCGCCGCTGATACCCGGCAGGCCAGGCCCAGCGCGCCTCGTCCCAGCGGTAGGATTGGGCGCAGGTGACGTCTTTTGCCAGATCGAGCCCTTCGAGCCCGACCCAGGCGCGCGCCCGTGCCACCAAGGCCGCGATGTCGAAATTGCCGTCCGGATCATGCGCCAATGCCACATGCGGCGCGCCTTGCTGGCGGATGGCGCGGGTCAGACGCCGGGTGTCGAGGCCGCCGATGCCAATGCGGCCTTTTGACAGCAGCCAGGCCTGCAGACCCGAACGGGCGCGCCAGTTCGACGGATCGGTCGGATCCCATTTCACGACCATCCCGGCGGCGACGGGATCGGCGGTTTCGTCATCTTCGGGGGTGGTGCCGACATTGCCGACATGGGGGAAGGTGAAGGTGACGATCTGCCCGGCATAGGACGGATCGGTCATGATTTCCTGATAGCCGGTCATGGCGGTGTTGAAGACGAGTTCGGCGACGGTTCCACCTGTGGCCCCGAAGCCCATGCCGTAAAAGACAGTGCCGTCGGCCAAAGCAAGGCAGGCTGTGGGGCGGGGTTTCGTGTCCGGCATCATCATATCCCCCAGCAGCAGAATTTGAGGGAAACTAAGGGCAGGGGGCAGGGGGGTCAAGGCCTGACCTGAAAAGGGTTTTCAAGCGTTATCAAGGGTTTGAAAAACCAGCGCACAGTTGCCCCCGGATTGGCGACACTGTATGGTCGCAAATTCGGGAAACGATCAGGATGGATCAGCAATGACACTGCGCGACCGGCTGCAACAGGCGTTGAAAGATGCGATGCGCGCGAAAGAGGCGGCACGTCTGTCGACGCTGCGCCTGATCAACGCGGCGATCAAGGACCGCGAGATTGCGGCACGGGGCGATGATGGCGCGGGCGAGATCGGCGAGGCGGATATTCTGGCGATTCTGGGCCGGATGGTGAAGCAGCGGCAGGAATCGGCGCGGGCCTACGAAGAAGGCGGGCGGCCCGAGTTGGCGGAAAAGGAAATGGCGGAGATCGGGGTGATTGGGGAATTCCTGCCGCGCCAGTTGGACGATGCGGAGGTGACGGCGGCGATTGCGGCGGCGATCACGGAGGCGGGGGCGAGCAGCATCCGGGACATGGGCAAGGTGATGGCGGTCTTGAAGGGCAAGTTCACCGGGAAGATGGATTTCGGGGCGGTGGGGCCACGGGTGAAGGACATGCTGGGGTAAGACGCTCGTCCACCCTGCCGGGTGACCTCGCAATACCAGCCCTTACGGCAGGCTGTCAGCGCACGGCTGCCAGTGCTTGAATCATTTCGCGCTGAAGGGCGATGCGTTCTGGTTCTGACAGGAATGCGCCCAGCTCCACCTCACGCGGGCCGCCGCGCAGGGTGAGGTAGTTCGGCACGGGACCGTCTTTTGCATGCAGGATGACCTGAACCCAATGGGGGTTTGCCTGCCACGCCAGCCGTCGGCCGCGCGGGCCGTGGCGGGTCAGGGTGATAGTGTCGGGCGTCAGGGTGAGGTCTTCGATGATTTCCGCATCCTTGAAGCTGCGCATCAGGGCAAACCAGACGCCTGCGACGGCAAGGATGAGGAAGGGCAGCAGCACCCAGAGGGCGGCGTTCCCGACAAGGGAGATGAGAGGCAGCGTGATCAGGGCGGCGGTGATGCCGATGAATGCGACAAAGCCGCGCCGGGAAAGGGAGCGGTGGGGCCAGAGATGCAGGCGGGCGGTGGGGCCGCCGGAAGGGGGAAGCCATTGGTAGGGCATGGCCAGATGGTAGGCCGGGAAATCGGAAAGGGGGATGGGATTTATTGACGCGGCCCATGTCAGGGGAAATGTGCGCGGGTTGAGAAGCGGAGGCAGAACGAATTTGCGCAAAGTTACAGCGGGTCCTGCGGAACGGTTACGGCGAGATGGCACGGTAAACCCTGCCTCACCATGAAAAAAGCCCCGGGTTTGCCCGGGGCTTTTTCATTCCATGCAAGCCCGCCCGTCAATGGGCGTGTTGTTTGTCCCAGTCTTCCCGCTTTGGCAGCTGTTCGAACGTGTGTTCGGGCGGGGGGCAGGGGAGGGACCATTCCAGGGTGTCGGCGTATTCGTTCCAGTAGTTGTCCACGGTGATCTTCTTGCCGAAGAACAGGGTGTAGAAAACGATCCCGATAAAGAACACGAAAGAGGCGAAGGACAGGAATGCGCCCAGCGACGAGAACCAGTTCCAGTAGGCAAATGCCTCGGGGTAATCGATGTAGCGGCGCGGCATGCCTTGGCGACCAAGGAAGTGCTGCGGGAAGAAGGTCAGGTTGCTGCCGATGAACATCATCCAGAAATGCAGCTTGCCCGCCCATTCCGGATATTGCCGCCCCGACATCTTGCCGATCCAGAAATAGACCCCGGCGAAGATCGCGAAGACAGCGCCCAGCGACATGACGTAGTGGAAGTGGGCCACGACATAATAGGTATCGTGATACTGCCGGTCGATGCCAGCCTGGCTGAGCACGATGCCGGTCACGCCGCCGACTGTGAACAGGAACAGAAAGCCGAAGGCCCAGTACATCGGGGTTTTGAAGTCGATGGAGCCGCCCCACATGGTGGCGATCCACGAGAACACCTTGATCCCCGTGGGCACGGCGATCACCATCGTGGCGAGCATGAAGTAGGATTGTTGCGTCAGTGACATGCCCGACGTGTACATGTGGTGCGCCCAGACGACGAAGCCGAGCACGCCGATGGCGACCATCGCATAGACCATCGGCAGGTAGCCGAAGATGGGCTTGCGCGAGAAGGTGGCGATGACGTGGCTGATGATGCCGAAACCCGGGACGATGATGATATACACCTCGGGGTGTCCAAAG
>JANMDH010000234.1:0-3218 GCA_031376195.1 Gemmobacter sp.
AAACCGGGAGGACTGCATGACCAACTTGAAATTCGCGGCTGCACTTTTTGCCACGGTGGCACTGCCGATGTCGGCTTACGCCACCGAACTCGAAGTGACGCACTGGTGGACATCAGGCGGTGAAGCCGCCGCCGTCGCGGAAATGGCCAAGGCCTTCGACGCGTCGGGCGACAAATGGGTTGACGGCGCCATCGCAGGCTCCGGCGGCACCGCGCGCCCGATCATCATCAGCCGGATTTTGGGGGGTGACCCGATGGGTGCTACCCAGTTGAACCACGGCCTGCAGGCCCAGGAACTGATCGAGGCAGGCCTGCTGCAGGACCTGACCGATGTCGCCGAAGCCGAAGGCTGGAAAGACATCATCAACCCGATCAGTCTGCTGGACGCCTGCACTTTTGAGGGCAAGATCTATTGCGCCCCGGTCAACATCCATTCATGGCAGTGGCTCTGGCTGTCGAACGCAGCCTACGCCAAGGCCGGCGTTCCGGTTCCGACAAACTGGGATGAATTCGTGGCCTCGGGCCCGGCACTCGAAGCCGCCGGTATAATCCCCCTTGCAATGGGTCAGCAGCCTTGGCAATCTTCGGGTGCCTTTGGTGTGATGGCCATTGCCATCGGCGGTCAGGATCTTTGGTTGAAGATAAACAAGGACAAGGACGAAGCGGCAGCCGCAAGCCCCGAGATGCTCAAGGTCTTCGAAGCAGCGGTTGCCGCGCGCGCCATGGCTGCAAAATCCAACGTGCAAGACTGGAACCAGGCAACGAACCTTGTGATCACCGGCGCTGCAGGCGGCCAGATCATGGGCGACTGGGCGCAGGGTGAATTCCAGGTCGCAGATCAGGTCGCCGGCACCGATTACACCTGCCTTCCGGGACTGGGCGTGAACAAAGTGATCTCCACCGGCGGCGACGCCTTCTATTTCCCGCTGAACGAAGACCCGGAAGTCACAGCCGCGCAAAAGCGTCTGGCTTCCCTTCTCGTCTCAAAAGACCTTCAGGTCGCCTTCAACCTTAAGAAAGGCTCGCTGCCAATTCGGGGCGACGTTGATCTGGCTGCCGCCAACGACTGCATGAAACAGGGTCTTGAAATTCTCGCCTCAGGCGCGATCCTGCCAAGCGGCGATGAACTCTTGACGCCAGATACCACCGGGCAAGTCGAAGACCTGATGGTCGAATTCTGGAACTCCACCACCATGACGGCTGCGGCAGCGCAGGAAAAATACGCAGCCATCATCGCTGCGGCTGAATGATCCTCTGATCCTTGCGGCCCGACCTGTTCCTTAGGTCGGGCCATTTTTCCGAACCGGGCCGGGCGTGACCGCCCGGTCGATCCGCCAAAAGGATGGGGAACCTGTCATGGCCGAAACCGGCATTTCAACACGCAACGCCCCACGCAGAGCATCCGTGGCGGCCAATCAATCCGCACCCGCAAAGCGCCCGATCCGCCTGCTGCGCAACCTCAACTCGAAAATTGCCTCAGTTCCGATGATCGCCACAGTGCTGATCATCTTTGTCGGCTGCACCTTGTGGACAGTTCTTTATTCTTTCACCGATTCCAAATTGCTGCCCCGATTGAACTTTGTCGGATTGGATCAATACGAACGCCTCTGGGGTACTGACCGATGGGTCGTCTCCATCAGGAACCTTGCCATCTTCGGCGTCTGTTCCATGGTCTTCAGCCTGGTTATCGGCTTCACCCTCGCCGCCCTGCTCGACCGCAAGATCAGGTTCGAAAATACGTTCCGCACGATCATCCTCTATCCCTTCGCCCTGTCCTTCATCGTCACAGGCCTTGTCTGGCAATGGATCCTGAACCCCGATTACGGCGTGCAGAAAGTCATCCGCGACTTCGGCTTTGAAACCTTCACCTTTGATCCGCTCTATACCGAAAGCCTTGTCATCTATGGCCTCCTCATCGGCGCAATCTGGCAGGGCACCGGCCTTGTCATGTGCCTCATGCTGGCCGGTATCCGGGGCATCGACGAAGATATCTGGAAGGCCAGCCGCGTCGAAGGCATTCCCACATGGAAAACCTATGTCGTGATCATCATCCCGATGATCCGCCCCGTCATCGTGACGGCGGTCGTTATCATCGCCTCTGGCATCGTCAAGGTCTATGATCTCGTCGTCGCGATGACCAGCGGCGGGCCGGGTGTCGCCAGCCAGATGCCTGCCCTTTACGTCATGGACAAGATGTTCAAGGACCAGAACCTCGCCCAGGGCTTTGCCGCGTCCACCATGATGCTGGTGACTGTCGCGATCATCCTGATCCCGTGGGCCTATATCGAATTCGGGGGTAAGAAACGTGCCTGATATCCCTCGCCCCGCCATCGCCGTCGGCCCCCGCGGGGCCAAACCGCGCCGCGCCCTCGCCCCTGCGAACATCATGCTTTACGGCACGCTGATCATCGTCGCGATGTATTACGCGCTGCCCTTGTATGTGATGATCGTGACCTCGCTGAAGGGCATGCCGGAAATCAGGCTTGGCAATGTCTTTGCCCCGCCCTTGGAAATCACGTTCGAGCCGTGGGTCAAGGCATGGTCCACCGCCTGCACCGGCATCAACTGTGACGGTCTGTCGCGCGGGTTCTGGAATTCGGTCTGGATTCTGGTGCCCTCGGTGACCCTGTCGATCAGCATTGCCAGCGTGACTGGCTATGCGCTGTCCTACTGGAAGTTCAAAGGCTCGGAACTGTTCTTCGGCATCCTGATGATCGGGGCCTTCATCCCCTATCAGGTGATGCTTTATCCCATCGTGCTGGTCCTCAAAAACGTTGGCGATTTCCTCAGCATCTTCTCCAACGGCATGGGCTTTCCCGATATCAAGGTCTACGGCACCCTTTCCGGCCTTGTGATCGTCCACACTATCTTTGGCATGCCCATCCTCACTCTGCTGTTCCGAAACTACTTCGCATCCCTGCCTGAAGAACTGTTCAAGGCCGCCCGCGTCGATGGCGCGCGGTTCTGGGGAATTTTCATCAAGATCATGCTGCCAATGTCCCTGCCGATCTTTGTCGTGGCAATGATCCTGCAGGTCACCGGCATCTGGAACGATTTCCTGTTCGGCGTCATCTACACCAAGCCCGACATCTATCCGATGACGGTGCAGCTCAACAACATCGTCAACTCGGTTCAGGGGATCAAGGAATACAACGTCAACATGGCGGCCACCATCATCACCGGCCTGGTGCCGCTGTTTATCTATTTTGTTTCGGGCAA
>JANMDH010000242.1:0-2452 GCA_031376195.1 Gemmobacter sp.
AGCCTTTCAAAACCACAAACTCACCATCCACCAAGCTGGCGACGGCCCTGATCCCATGCTTGCGGTTTTCGAGCACGAACCGGGCTTCCACGACAGCCGATACAGCAGCTTTCGCCGGATCAGCCCGCCGTTTGGTCGCGAACATGTCGACCCCAAGCGCTGGAAATACGATGAACAAGGTGTCCAAAAACTCTTCCATATTGGCAATGCTCGCTTCGGATAGACTGGACCTTGGGGGTGTATTGCCATTGTCCAAGCCCAGCACACCCACGGCCCGCGCCTGTTCTACCAGCCGCGATTCGAGATATTTCACATGCGCCTTGTTTAACTCATTCGCCGAAGTGGTCACGATCAGGGCCGCCGTCCACCAATCCTTGCGCCCGTCATGATCCCGAATTCGCGCCCCGACCTCTTCTCCCTCGCCAATATAGGCAATGGCTTGCCCCTCGCGTTCACCGATTAAAACATAAATGCCCGTAAACCCCGCCTCAGGCCGCATAAGGGCGTCGCGCAACTGCGTGCGGGGCACTTTAAGTACCTGCCCTGTCCAGTTGAATACCTTTGCGGTCAAAAGTCCCTCGGGCCTGCCGTCCACCAGATATAATTCAATCGACCGTCCGAACCCCATCATGCGTCCTCTGTCCCGTCGCTGGGGATCATATTCAACCGATCCAGCCGTGCCCGGACCGACAACGCGTGCGCCTGCAGGCTTTCCGATGTGGCCAGCCGTTCGGCGGGTGGGCCGATGGCGGCCAGGGCTGCGGGTGTCACGCGGGTCAGCGTCGTGCGTTTGACGAAATCCATCACGGACAATCCGCTGGAAAACCGGGCCGACCGCGCGGTGGGCAGGACGTGGTTCGGGCCACCGACATAGTCACCAATAGCCTCCGGCGTCCAATGGCCCAGGAAAATCGCGCCTGCATGTCTGATATTGGCCGACAGGGCGTCGGGGTTGGCCACGCACAGTTCCAGATGTTCCGGGGCAATCCGGTCGGACAGCGCCGCCGCCTCCTCCATCGACCGCACCACGATCACCGCCCCGTTGTCGCGCCAGCTTTGCCCCGCAATCACCCGGCGTTCAAGCGTTTCAAGGCGCGCCTCCACCGCCCGCGCCACGGCCTGACCGAAGGCGGGATCATCGGTGATCAGGATCGACTGGGCCGATACATCGTGTTCGGCCTGTGACAGCAGATCCAGCGCGATCCAGTCCGGGTCATTGGCCGCGTCCGCAATTACCAGCACCTCGGACGGGCCGGCGATCATGTCGATGCCCACGCGCCCGAACACCCGCCGCTTGGCCGCCGCGACCCAGGCGTTGCCCGGCCCGGTGATCTTGTCCACCGGGGGGATCGTTTCGGTCCCGTAAGCCAGCGCCGCGACCGCCTGCGCCCCGCCGATGCGGTAGATGGTGTCCACGCCGGCAATCTGTGCCGCCAGCAGAACAAGCGGGTTCACCACCCCGCCCGGCGTCGGGCAGCAGATCACAAGACGCTCGACCCCCGCCACCTGCGCGGGGATTGCGTTCATCAGAACCGACGACGGGTAACTTGCCGTCCCACCGGGCACATACAGACCCGCCGCCGACACCGGCGTCCAGCGCCAGCCAAGGCCCACGCCTGCCGCATCCTGCCACCAGGCATCGGCGGGCATCTGGCGTTCATGATAGGCGCGGATGCGGCGGGCGGCGAGTTCGAGTGCCGCGCGATCCTCTGGGGATACCTTAGCCACCTCTGCGGCGATTTCACCGGGGGAAAACGTCAGGGTGGCGGGCGTCAGTGCCAGCCGATCATATTTCGCGGTCAGATCAATCACCGCCGCGTCCCCCCGTGCGCGCACATCCGCGATGATGGCGGCGACCGCCTGATCCACATCCTCCGCCTCTTCGCGCTTCTGCCCGAGCAGTTGCACAAAACCGGCCTCGAAATCCGCATCGGCAGTGGACAGGAACATCGGCATCGACAGCACTCCTTCAGGCACCCCCCGTGACTTAGCCCGGGTGACGTCGCGTCTCAAGCAGATGATCCCTGCGCCATCTTCTTTGCACAAATATCCACGGGGGTGAGGCGCGCAGCGACGAGGGGGCTGTCAGCCCCCTTTTTACTTCTCGTGCCCGGGAACCTTGCCCGAGGGTGCCAGATAGGGCCGCGACACATCACGCAAGGCCGCATCCAGCGCCTCCACCGACAGGGCAATCGCGCCGTCCCCGGCAAGGGTCAGGATCACGCGGCCGGTGCCATCCGGCCCGGGTTCGAACGTGATCTCCAGCAGGGAAAGCACCGTATCGGCGTCTCGCGCGATGCCTTGGGTCTGCACCGAAAGGACATCCCCGAACGACAGGACGGCCTGTACGCGTTCAAAACCCCTGCCCGCTTTTTCGGCGGATGCCCGGTCTTCCCACCGGAACCGGTTGAGCAGCAGCGCGAATTGCCGCGCCTTTGGCCGGAACGCCATT
>JANMDH010000248.1:0-15323 GCA_031376195.1 Gemmobacter sp.
ACGTTTTTCTTCATCAGCCAGCGGATCATGCCACCCATCGTGCTGGCGATCCCGTTCTTTCTGATGCTGCGTACGCTGGGGCTGCTGGACAGCCTACCGGGTCTGATCCTTGTTTATGTGGCGCTGTTGATGCCTATCGCCGTCTGGGTCATGGTTGATTTCTTCAACGGCGTGCCCAGAGGCCTGGACGAAATGGCCTGGATGGATGGATGCGATCCCATCACCACCTTTCGCCGGGTTATTCTGCCCAACGCGGTGCCGGGGCTGGTGGTGGCGGGAATGTTCTGCCTGATCTTCGGCTGGAACGACTTCTTCTTTGCCTTCACGCTGACCTTCACGCAGACGCAGCTTTTGCCGGTGGCGATTGTTTCGCTGAATTCATCGGTCACACCGTGGTGGGCGCTGTCGGCCGCTGCCCTTGTGTCAATTGCGCCGCTGGTCGTGCTGGCATTCTTGGTCGAACGGTTCCTGTCGAAGGGCGGCCTTGCCGGAGCGGTGCGCTGATGCTGACGATTGCCGATCTTTCCCTGACCGAGGGCAAGGTTACGCATCTTTCGGGCGTCTCTGCCAGCTTTCAGCCCGGCACGCTGACCACGATCCTGGGCCGCACCGGGGCTGGCAAGACATCGGTCATGCGCGCGATTGCGGGGCTGTTGACCCCCGACAGCGGGCGCATCGCACTGGCCGGGTCTGACTGGACGCGCCTGCCGCCGTGGAGGCGCCCGGTCGCCATGGTGACGCAGCAATTCATCAATTACCCGCACCTGAACGTCCGCGACAACGTGGCATTCCCGCTGGTCCGCGCGGGGGTCGCCAAACCCGAAGCTGCCGCAAAGGCCGAAGCCGCGCTGACCCGCGTGGGACTTGCGAGCATGATGGATCGCCGCCCGTCAGAACTGTCAGGCGGTCAGCAGCAGCGCGTCGCCATCGCCCGCGCGCTGGTCAAGAAGGCACCCGTCCTGTTGCTGGACGAGCCGTTCGTCAATCTTGACTACAAACTGCGTGAAGCGTTTCGCGAGGACCTTGTGGAACTGCTTGCCACCGAAACCGGGACTACCGTCCTGTACGCGTCGACCGAACCGCGCGAGGCCCTGCAAATGGGCGACCAGATCATTCTGATGGCCGAAGGGCGCATCGTTCAGGCCGGACTGCCGCGCACGGTGTTTGCCGCCCCGGCCAGCCTGACAGCGGCGCAGGTGGTCAACGATCCGCCGATCAATGCGATCCCGTTCCGCCAGACGGATACCGCCGATTTCGGTGCGCTGGGGCAACACCCCCTGCGCCTTCCGCCCGGCACCTACACGCTTGGCCTGCGCGCCGCCGATATCCGCCCCGGCGGACCGCACCAGGCGGAGGTGACGCTGACCGAGGTGACCGGATCCGAGACGATCACCCACCTGCGCCTGTCCGGACAGCATCTCGTGATGCAGGAGAAAAGCGTGGTACCTCGCACGCTCGGCGACCGGCTTGGCGTTACGCTGGATCTGGGCGCTGGCCTCGTCTTTGGAACCGATGGCGCAAGGGTGGAGGTCTGACATGGCAGAGATACGGTTGGCCAATCTTGCACATGCCTATGGTAGCCGCGATTATGCCCCGAAGCCGCTTGATATGACATGGCAAAACGGCGGCACCTACGCGCTGCTCGGCCCGTCGGGTTGCGGCAAGTCCACCATGCTCAACATCATCTCGGGTCTTCTGAAACCGTCGGAAGGCCGGGTGTTGTTCGACGGCCAGGACGTGACCGACAAGGATACCGGCGCGCGCAACATCGCGCAGGTGTTCCAGGTGCCGGTGATTTATCGGTCCATGACGGTGGCCGACAATCTGGCTTTCCCGCTGGTCTGTCGGGGCGTGCCTGCAGGGCGGATCAAGGCCCGTGTGAACGCAGTTGCTGAACGGCTGGGACTCGCCCGACATCTGACAGCGCGGGCGAACAAGCTGACGGCCGACCAGAAGCAACTGATCTCGCTCGGCAGGGGGCTCGTGCGCGAGGATGTCGCGGCGGTTCTGCTGGATGAACCTTTGACGGTCATCGACCCGCAAATGAAGTTCGAACTGCGCAAGACGCTGAAAGAGATCAACCGCGAGTTCGGCCTGACGATGGTTCTTGTGACGCATGACCAGAACGAGGCGCTGACCTTTGCGGATACGGTGGTCGTCATGAACCACGGCGAAGTCATTCAGGCGGGTAGCCCGCAAGATCTGTTCGACCGCCCTGCGACGACGCATGTTGGCACGTTCATTGGCAGTCCGGCGATGAACTTCTTGCCCGCAACGGTCATGGGCGACCGTGCTGTTCTTGCCGGAACCGGCTTGTCCGCCCCGTTGCCGCCCGGATCGGGCACGCTGACCTTTGGCTTTCGACCCGAGCATGTCGGAACCGCCGAAGGCATGCCGCTGGATGGACGGATCGTCCGGCTGTGGTTCGAGGGTGCCGAACAGGTTGCAAGCATCGAGACGGCTGGTCATGTCTTTCGTGCCCGCCTGCCCGGCACAGAAGCTGCTGTGGGTGAACGGCTGTCACTGCGCGTGCCGCAGGTGGCCTTGCGCCTGTACCGCGACGGACGGCTGGTCGCGTGATGGTCCATGGCATTTGCCTGCAACGGCAGGAGCGCGTGATTTGTGTAGAAATCCGAAGGCGGAAAAGAGGTCTTGGCAGGTCTTACAGATTTGACCGCTTGATCGCCAACTCCCTTCTAACCTAATACTGACGACAGTTCCCAATGTGAGGATCACCGATGAAGACCGCAAAAGAATATCTCGACGCCGCCAACGCTGAGGTGCCGCGTGTGCCCGTAGCTGACGCCATTGCGCGACACGCGAAGGGCGGGGCGTTGTTTATTGATGTGCGCGATTCTGCCGCCATCGCAAAGACTGGCACGATTGCAGGCGCTGCGCGTGTCCCGCGCGGTTTCCTGGAATTCGCGGCAGATGACGCCACGCAGTATCATAATCCGGTACTTCAGAAGGATGCGGAAATCTATCTTGTGTGCGGTGCGGGTGGACAAGCCGCACTGGCGGGCAAAACCTTGCGCGAGATGGGCTTTGCAAAAGTCCATAATGTGGGCGGTATCGGCGACTGGAAGGCGGGTGGGGGCCCGATCGAGGACTGAGGCTATCTCGGCTGGAACACACCGGCCTGCTCGACTGGAAAAGTATCTGGTGGACCACGATGTTGCGCGGGGGTCAGGTTCCGCCCGCGCAATTCTGTCGATTCACTTGAAAGATCCGGCAGCGACGTCGATCACGTCGGCGGCACGCTGCGGCAGGGCATTGCAAGCGCAAGAGAGACCGACAGCCCCTTTTCAACCGCGGCCAAGTCACAAGCCAAAACGCCATAACCTTCGAGAACAATGGAAAAATCCGGCCATGGCCGGATGGGGCAAAACTTTCCTGTAGGTTAAGTGGCGGAGAGACAGGGATTCGAACCCTGGGTCGGCGCAAACCGACAACGGTTTTCGAGACCGCCGCATTCGACCACTCTGCCACCTCTCCGCGTCAGGTATCGCCGTGGTGGCGGGATTTAGCGAAGCAGGCGGGATCATGCAAGCCCGTTTGCAGGCGATTGCGACGCGACATCCCGCCCGGCCCCGATATCTGGCAAGCCGTCACGACCATTGCGCGTCCAATCACGGCACTGTGCCCGGATTGCCGCTTGGCAACTCGGCAGCGAGGCCCTAATTTTCATCGAATACCTGCGTGAAAGGATTATCATGCTGTTCCGATCCCTGGCCATGCTGATGACCGCCCTTGTCTTGGGTCTGCCGACGACTGTGGTGCCTGGCATCGCAACTGCGCAGACAATGGCGGAAGAGCCGACAAAAGATACCGCAGCCGACATCGCCCTGCTGAGCGAAGCTCTGATGATGCACGAAGTGGTGGTGGTGATGCGCGATGAGGGTATCGAATATGGTGCCACGCTGGAGGAAGAGATGTTCCCCGGGCGGGGCGGGGCGGAATGGACGAGAATCGTGGGCGGCATTTATGATCCGGCGACAATGCGAGGGCGTTTTGATGCGCAACTGACAAAGGAACTGCAAAAAGACCCTGAGGCGGTTGCGGCATCTTTGCAGTTCTTCACGAGCGCGCAGGGCAAGCGCATCCTGTCGCTGGAGATGGAGGCGCGCCGGGCGCTGAGGGATGATGCGGCGGACGAGGCGGCGAAAGTTGCGGTCGAGGATATGATCGCCAATGCGGACCCGCGAATGGAAGTCCTGCGCAGGTTTGCCGAGGCCAATGCGCTGATCGAGTTGAACGTAGCGGGGGCGATGAACGCGAATCTTTCGTTTTACAAAGGTCTAGATGAGGGGGGCGCTTTCGGGGGCGAGATGACCGAAGATCAGATGCTTTCCGATGTCTGGGATCAGGAGGCTGAGGTGCGGGGGCAGACCGAGGAATGGGTGTATTCCTTTCTTGCGCTGGCCTACGCGCCGTTGTCGGACGCGGACATGAATGCCTATCAGGCGTTTTCGGAATCGGAGGCGGGGCGGCGTGTGAATGCGGCGCTGTTCGCCGCCTACGATTCTGTTTTTACGCCAATTTCGCGGGATCTGGGGTTGGCCGCAGCTCGGCGGATGCAGGGCGATGACATCTGACAACCGGGTGAAAACCGGGGCATTCGCAGCTTGACAGTTCAGGGGCTTTCCCCGATAAGCCGTCATCCCGGGCGACCCTTTGGTTTGCGCGGGATTTTATATTGGAAACCGCCCTGCAAAGGGGCGCGCTGTCCGAGGCCGCTTTCAAACGCCGGATCACGCCGGGGCCACAGGATGCGAATAGGTAAAGAAGGAATGACCGATGTTCGCGGTTCTGAAAACTGGCGGCAAGCAATACAAGGTACAGGCAGGTGACATCTTGCGTGTGGAAAAGCTTGCGGCCGTGGTTGGGGATAAAATCCAGTTCAATGATATTCTGATGGTCGGCGGCGATACCCCGGTTGTGGGCGTGCCGTTTGTTGCCGGGGCTGCGGTGCAGGCCGAAGTGATCGAACAGATCAAAGGCCCGAAGGTTATTCACTTTGTGAAACGCCGCCGCAAGCACAGCAGCCAGCGTACCAAGGGCCACCGCCAGCACCTGACGCTGTTGCGTGTGACCGAAGTGCTGGCCAAGGGGGCAGACAAATCGGGCGTGATGGCCGCAACCAACACGGCCGCCGCACGCCTGAGCGCACATGAAGTGGGTGTGGAGGCGAAAGCCGCAGCGCCGGTCAAGGCGAAGGCTGCCCCGAAGGCTTCGGCTGCTTCGGCGGCTGTAACCGAGAAACCAAAGCGCGCCCCCAAGGCCGCGCCTGCACAGGAGTAATCGACCATGGCACATAAAAAAGCAGGCGGTTCATCCCGCAACGGTCGCGACTCGGCTGGTCGCCGGTTGGGCGTTAAACTGTTCGGGGGGCAGCATGCCATTCCGGGCAATATCATAGTGCGCCAGCGTGGCACGCAGTGGTTTCCGGGGACGGGCGTGGGGATGGGTGTGGATCACACTATTTTTGCCACAGTTGAGGGTCATGTCACCTTCAAGAAGGGAATGAAGCGCCGCACGTTCATTTCTGTTCAGCCGATGGCGAAAGCAGCGGAATAAGCCGAACCTTTACAATTCGCTTGTAGACGGGGGATCGGCTGAAAGGCCGGTCCCCCGAACCATTTCCGGGGTCCGGGCAAGATATGTTCGCAATCCGGGGCTGTCCCGGTTTGCAGCGTCGGACGGAGGAAGACGCCATGACGATAGATATGATCGCATCCGAGGCCGCAATTGAGGCGGGCAGATTCACGTTGCGCCGGGCGCGGCGGGCGGATGCGGGATTGTTCGCGATGTATGCGGGCGACCGGCGCGTGGCGCAGGGGACGACATCGATCCCGCATCCTTTGCCGCCGGGCGCTGCCGAGGCTTTTGTCGCGCGCGCAATGCTGAGGACGGGTGAAGAAGACATATGGGTGATGGATGGGACAGCAGCGGGTCTGGCCGAGGTGTTGGGGGTGATCAGCCTGAAACGGGTGGACATGGGCCAATCGGAGATCGGGTTCTGGGTGGCCCCGGCGTTCTGGAACCTGGGGATCGCATCGGATGCTGTTCGGGCGCTGATCGCGGCGAACCCGCAAAGCTGCCGCACGATCTTTGCGGAGGTGTTTCATGACAATCCGGGATCGGCACGGGTATTGACGAATGCGGGGTTCGAGTATCTGGGGGATGCGGAGTCCTTTTCGGTGGCGCGGGGCGCGCGGGTGGCGACCTGGACCTATGTGAAAAAGCTCGACTAGGGGCTTTGGTGGGCAAGGGGGCTTTGCCCCCCGCTTCGCTCCCCCCAGGATATTTTTGAACAGAAGAGGCGCCAATTTTAATCAAATTGCCCCTTCTTCTGTTTGAAAATATCCACGGGGGAGAGAGCGAAGCGAGCATGGGGGCAGGCGGCCCCCATCGGCACTGAGGGGTTCGACACCCCGAAGGGCCGGTGATGTTGGAAAAGATGGTGTGCCAGGTGACTTTGAGATGCGGCGGACGGGTTGAGGCGGGGCGCGTTCTTCCGTATCGGCTGCAGCAGGGCGATCTGGGAAAGGGCCGGGCAGAATGATACGCGATGCCATCGTGACCGACCTGCCCGCGATCCTTGCGATTTACAACGCGGCGGTGGCGGACACGACAGCGATCTGGAATGACGCACAAGTGGATCTGGAAAACCGCCGGGTGTGGTGGGCGGACCGGTTGGCCAAGGGCTATCCGGTTCTGGTGGCGGGCGAAGGAACCGAGGTGTTGGGCTATGCGTCGTTTGGCGACTGGCGGGCGTTTGACGGATACAAGGGCACCGTCGAACATTCGGTCTATGTCTGCACGGATGCGCAGGGGCGGGGGCTTGGGCGGGATCTGATGCTGACCCTGATAGACCGCGCGCGGGCGTGCGGAAAACATGTGATGGTCGCGGGGATCGAGGCGGGGAATGCAGGTTCGATCCGGCTGCATCAAAGCCTTGGCTTTGTGGAAACCGGGCGCATGCCACAGGTGGGGCAGAAATTCGGGCGCTGGCTTGATCTGGTGTTCCTGCAACTGCAACTGGATCAGGCCCGGCACCCGCCAATCTGACTGTGCCCTTGATCCTTTGGGGATTGGGGGTTATCGCGACCCAATCCTTTGCAGAGATGTTTACCGAAAGCCGGACTGATATGAAATTCCTTGACCTTGCCAAAGTCTATATCCGCTCGGGCGGCGGCGGCGGCGGCTGCGTGTCGTTCCGGCGCGAGAAATTCATCGAATTCGGCGGGCCGGACGGCGGCGACGGGGGCAATGGCGGATCGGTCTGGGTGGAGGCGGTTGACGGTCTTAACACGCTGATTGATTTTCGCTATCAGCAGCATTTCTTTGCGAAATCCGGTCAGGCCGGGATGGGCGCGCAGCGGACGGGCAAGACCGGCGATGACATCACCCTGAAAGTGCCCGTGGGCACCGAAATTCTGGACGAGGACGAGGAAACCATTCTGGCCGATCTGACCATTGTCGGCCAACGCGTGTTGCTGGCCAAGGGCGGGAACGGCGGCTGGGGCAACCTGCAGTTCAAATCATCGACAAACCGGTCGCCGACGCGGGCGAATTCGGGGCAGGAAGGCGTGGAGCGGACAATCTGGCTGCGCCTGAAACTGATTGCGGATGCGGGGCTGGTGGGGCTGCCGAATGCGGGGAAATCGACATTCCTTGCGGCGGTGTCGAACGCACGGCCAAAGATTGCGGATTACCCGTTCACGACGCTGGTGCCGAACCTTGGGGTGGTGGGGATCGACGGGGCGGAGTTCGTGATGGCCGATATCCCGGGCCTGATCGAAGGGGCAAGCGAGGGGCGCGGTCTGGGGACGCAGTTTTTGGCGCACGTGGAACGGTGCAAGGTTCTGTTGCATCTGGTGGACGGGACGTCATCAACGATCACCAAGGATTACCGCACCATTCTGACGGAACTGGAGGCCTATGCCGAGGCATTGGGCGACAAGACGCGGATCACGGCACTGAACAAATGCGACGCGCTGGATGCCAAGACGATTGCGACGCGCAGGAAGGCGCTGGAAAAGGCGAGCGGTGGACCGGTGTTCGTGATTTCGGGTGTATCGGGGCAGGGTCTGCAGGATACATTGCGCGCGCTGATGCGGGACATCAGGGCGGAAGCGCCGGTGGTGAGTAGCGAAGCATGGCATCCCTGACGCAAAGTGCAGCCCCCGACATCCGTCGGGCAAAGCGGCTGGTGGTCAAGATCGGATCGGCGCTTTTGGTGGACCGGGCGTTGGGCCTGCGGACGGATTGGCTGACGGCCTTCGCGGTGGACGTGGCCGAGGCGCGGGCGCGGGGGGCGGATGTGGTGATCGTGTCCTCAGGCTCCATCGCGCTGGGGCGCACGGTGCTGGGATTGGGCACGGGTCCGCTGGCGCTGGAGCAATCGCAGGCGGCGGCGGCGGTGGGGCAGATCCGGCTGGCACGGGCCTATGAAGAGGTGCTGGCGCCGCACGGGATCACGACAGGGCAGGTGCTGGTGACGCTGGAGGATACCACGGACAGGCGGCGCTATCTGAACAGCCGGGCGACGATGGAAACGCTGCTGGGGCTGGGCGTGGTGCCGATCGTGAATGAAAACGACACGGTGGCAACGGACGAGATCAGGTTTGGCGACAACGACCGGCTGGCCGCGCAGATCGCGGTGACGGTAGGGGCGGATCAGTTGGTCTTGTTGTCGGATGTGGACGGGTTTTATTCGGCGAACCCGAAGGAAGACGCGGGCGCTGTGCGGTTCGATCTGGTGGAGAAAATCACGGCAGAGATCGAGGCGATGGCGGGGGACGCGATTTCAGGGCTGTCCAAGGGCGGGATGAAAACGAAGCTGATGGCCGCAAAAACAGCGGTGGCGGGCGGCTGTGCGATGGCGATCATGGAAGGGTCGGTGATGCGCCCCTTGCAGGCGCTGGCGGACGGGGCGGCGCGGACGTGGTTCGTGGCGCAGGGCGATCCGCAGCTGGCGCGCAAACGGTGGATCAACGCGATGAAGCCGCGGGGCGAAGTGCGGGTGGATGCGGGGGCAGTTCGCGCCTTGGCACAGGGTAAATCCTTGCTTCCTGCGGGTGTTGTGGCCGTGGCGGGCAATTTCGGGCGGGGTGATCCAGTGGCGATACTGGGGCCGGATGGGGCGACACTGGGCAAGGGGCTGGTCCGATACACTCTGATTGAGACGCAAGCGATTGCAGGGCGCCGGTCGGGCGACATCGAGGCGATTCTGGGGTATGCTGCGCGGGCAGCGCTGATCCACAGGGACGATATGGTGGTATGAGGTGTCTAAAAATTTTCGACGAAAATTTTTAGACAGGGGCAGGTGGGGATGATGGACGGACAGACGACCGACCTGATTGCAGAGATCGGCGCGCGCGCGAAGGCGGCGGCGGCGACGCTGGCTTTTGCGTCGAGCGAGCGCAAATATGCGGCACTGATCGGGGCATCGCATGCGGTTTGGGATCAGCGGCATGCCATTCTGGACGCCAATTGCGAAGACCTTGTCTATGCGGAAGAAAAGGGGCTGTCGGCAGCGATGATCGACCGTCTCACGCTGGATGAGGGGCGAATCCGCGGGATTGTGGACGGCCTGCGCACGGTGGCGGAACAGACGGATCCGGTGGGGCGCATTCTGGCGGAATGGGATCGCCCGAGCGGGTTGCATATTCAGCGGATTGCGACACCGCTGGGCGTGGTGGGTGTGATCTACGAATCGCGCCCCAATGTGACGGCGGACGCAGGGGCGCTTTGCCTGAAGGCAGGCAATGCGGTGATCTTGCGGGGCGGGTCGGACAGCCTGCATTCTTCGGCGGCGATTCATGCCTGCATGGTTTTGGGCTTGCGGCAGGCGGGCCTGCCCGAGGCGGCGATCCAGCTGATCGCAAGCCGGGACCGCACGATGGTGGGGGCAATGCTGCGGGCGACCGAATGGATTGACGTGATCGTGCCGCGCGGCGGCAAGGGGCTGGTCGGGCTGGTGCAGGCCGAAGCGCGGGTTCCGGTGTTCGCGCATCTGGAAGGCATCTGCCACATCTATGCCGACCGGGATGCTGATCTGGCCAAGGCGCGGGCCGTAGTGCTGAACGCCAAGACGCGGCGGACGGGGGTCTGCGGGGCGGCGGAATGCCTGCTGATCGATTGGCCGTTCTATACGAAACACGGGGGCGTGCTGATCGAAGACCTGATCGCGGCGGGCGTTGAGGTGCGCACGGAAGGGGAATTGCTGAAGGTGCCGGGAACGGTGCAGGCCGCAGCGGATGATTTCGGGCGGGAGTTTCTGGACAAGATCATCGCGGTGAAGCTGGTCGATGGTGTGGATCAGGCGATGGCGCATATCCGGCGCTATGGATCGGGGCATACGGAATGCATTCTGACCGAGAATGACGCAACCGCCGCGCGGTTTTTTGAACGGCTGGACAGTGCCATTCTGATGCGCAACGCATCAACCCAGTTCGCCGACGGGGGTGAGTTCGGGATGGGGGGCGAGATCGGGATCGCCACGGGCAAGCTGCATGCGCGCGGGCCGGTGGGGGCCGATCAGTTGACGAGTTTCAAGTACCTGGTCACCGGAAACGGAACGATCCGGCCCTGATCAGCCTGCCTGACAGTAATCCTGGCTGCTGGTCCAGGCTGC
The DNA here is from genome assembly GCA_031376195.1 of Gemmobacter sp. GTDB lineage: Bacteria > Pseudomonadota > Alphaproteobacteria > Rhodobacterales > Rhodobacteraceae > JANPIX01. The sequence goes on from JANMDH010000248.1 coordinate 10,643, forward strand.
CATTTCGGCGCGTTTGGACGCATTGCGGAAGGGCATCCAGTCACGCGCCATGCCCTGGCGGCCATTGCCGATGACAGCATCATCCTGGCCGACCTGACGGGCGGCAATTTCAACCGCGCAGGACAGGTTTGCAGCACCATCTTTCAACGCAGCCGTGCTTGTCGCCTCGCAGCCGAAATTCCGCGCCGTGGCGGGCGAGATTTGCATCAACCCGATCCAGCGTCCCCCACCACCCGAAGCGGCCGGGTTCCACGTGCTTTCATGTTTGGCGACTGCCGACATCAGGCCTGCCCAAAACGCGCGGCGATCCGTCAGATCGGCCTGCGCATAGCCGGGGCACCATTGGCCGATGTCACGCGGCACGGATTGCGCAAGTTCCGCATCTTCGCCTGCAACAGCCATAAGGGTTTTCTGGGTCCATTCCGGGGCTTCGGGGCGGGAATCCCAGCCCATTTCGGGAATTGCACCCTGATCATCAGGCTTGGCGTTGGCGAGGCTTAACTCGGTGCAGCCCATGGGGATGCAGGCAATCAAGGCCAGCGCAATCGTCCGGTAGGAGGGCATGAAGGCCCCTTTTCGGTTGGTTTCTACAAGGTCCAGACTTTGCCTTACGCAATGGCCGCGCGGTCTGGCAAGTCTGGGCCGCCTTGATGCGCGGAAATCCGCGACTCGGACCCTTGCCCCGCAGGCGAGGTCTGCCTAGAAAGACGGGCACCTGACGGGAGAAAACCATGCTGGACCTGACCATGACCGCGCCGAAACCGAAGGTGATTTCGGGGGCAAAAGACGATTGGGAACTGGTCATCGGGATGGAGATACATGCGCAGGTAGCGTCGAACGCCAAACTGTTCTCCGGGGCGTCGACTGCCGTTGGGGCAGAGCCGAATTCGAATGTGGCTTTTGTGGATGCTGCGATGCCGGGGATGCTGCCGGTGATCAACGAATTCTGCATCGAACAGGCGGTGCGGTCGGGGCTGGGGCTGCGCGCGCAGATCAATCTGCGGTCGGCCTTTGACCGCAAGAACTATTTCTATCCCGATCTGCCGCAAGGGTATCAGATCAGTCAGTTGTATCACCCCATCGTAGGCGAGGGCGAGGTAATCGTGGATATGGGGCCGGGGGTGGCCCGCCGGGTGCGGATCGAGCGGATCCATCTGGAACAGGATGCCGGGAAAAGCATTCATGACATGGACCCGACGCTATCGTTTGTGGACTTTAACCGCACGGGCGTGGCCCTGATGGAAATCGTCAGCCGTCCGGATATTCGCGGGCCGGAGGAAGCGGCGGCATTTGTGGTGAAGATGCGCCAGATTTTGCGTTATCTGGGCACCTGCGACGGCAATATGCAGAACGGGAACCTGCGGGCAGATGTGAACGTGTCAGTGTGCCGTCCGGGGCAATATGAGAAATACCAGGCGACGCAGGATTTCAGCCATCTGGGCACACGGTGCGAGATCAAGAACATGAACTCCATGCGGTTCATCCAGGCGGCGATCGACTATGAAGCGCGGCGGCAGATTGCGATTCTGGAAGATGGCGGTTCTATCCTGCAGGAAACCCGTCTGTATGACCCCGACAAGGGGGAAACGCGCAGCATGCGGTCAAAGGAAGAGGCGCATGATTACCGATACTTCCCCGATCCCGACCTGCTGCCGTTGGAGATTGATCAGGCCTGGGTCGATGACATCGCGGCACGGATGCCGGAACTGCCGGATGCGAAGAAGGCGCGGTTCATGGGGGACTTTGGCCTGACCGATTACGACGCGAATGTGCTGACGGCGGAACTGGAGGCGGCGGCGTTTTTCGAGGCGGTCATACATGGCGGTTCGGGGGGGCGCGACGGCAAGCAGGCGGCGAACTGGGTGATCAACGAATTGTTCGGGCGGCTGAACAAGGAAGGTCTGGGGATTGAGGCGTCACCCTTGTCGGCTGAGCAGTTGGGCGGGGTGCTGGACCTGATCGGATCGGGCGAGATTTCGGGGAAGATGGCGAAAGATCTGTTCGAGATTCTCTGGGTCGAGGGCGGTGATCCGGCCGCAGTAGCGGCGGCGCGGGGAATGAAACAGGTGACAGACACCGGGGCCATCGAGGCGGCGGTGGATGCGATGATCGCGGCCAACCCGCATCAGGTGGAAAAGGCGCGGGCAAACCCGAAACTGGCAGGCTGGTTCACCGGGCAGGTGCTGAAGGCGACGGGGGGCAAGGCCAACCCGGCGGTGGTGAACGAAATGGTGGCAAGGAAACTGGGGGTGTAGATCCGGCCCGGAAACTTGCGCCGAAAACTTTTTCAGTGGTTAGGTCCGGTTCCGACATTGTTCCGCGGCCACCTGATGTGACGGCGTTTTTTCGGTTCAGGCAAAGTCGCGCCTGTCGCTGCATACTCGCCCATTGTGATCTTGGACTTGCCCCCCGAATCTCGGTATCCTGCCACCATGAGCAAATGAGGGCAGCATGGCGCAGTTTGAATACAAGGTGATCCCGGCCCCTGTGCGCGGTGAAAAGGAACGCGGGGCCAAGACGGCGGCGGATCGGTTCGGGGTGGCTTTGACCAATCTGATGAACAGCATGGGCCGCGACGGGTGGGAGTATCAGCGCGCAGATACACTGCCCTGCGAGGAACGTGTGGGCTTTACGGGCAAGACGACCGTGTTCCAGAACATGCTGGTCTTTCGCCGGGTTATGGCCGAAGCGGTGGCGCAAAATTCGGTGGCTTCTGCAGCGCCGATGGCACTTTTGGTACCCGTTGTGATGCCATCCGAGGCGGTTATTCCGCGTTTGGGGGCGGCCGAAGTGCAGGAAGGTCATGCCCCTGCTGTCGGTCCCGTGCGCCCCGAACTAGCCGCCGAATGATCAGCCCCGCGCCGCAGCCAAGGCCGACGGCAGAGTTTCGGCCAGAATATCCATCGCATCCTCACCCCCAAGACTGATGCGGATGCAGCGGTCAAGGGGGGGCACGCCGGGCATCCGCACGAACACGCCGCGCAGTCCGAGTTCCCTAAGGACATTCCGGGCGAAATCGCCCGTCTGCCCACAGTCGATAGTGACGAAATTGGTGGCCGAGGGCAGGGCAGTCAGGCCATTAGCTGCGGCGATCTGGCCCACTTGGACGCGGGCCGTGGCCACGCGGGCCTGCACTTGTCTTAGCCAGGGCTGATCCTGCAGGGCGGCTAGTGCGCCCGCCTGCGCTACGCGCCCCACACCGAAATGATTGCGCACCCTGTCAAAGGCGTTGGCAAGGTCGCAGTGGGCGATGGCATAGCCGACGCGCAGGCCCGCCAGCCCGTGCGCCTTGGAAAATGTACGAAAGCGGATGACGCGGGGGTCATCGGGGGCAATCGCGGGTACGGTGCCGGGCGGGGCGAGGTCGATATACGCCTCGTCCAGCGCCAGAAGACAGCCATCGGGCAACGCGTCGAGCATCACCTGAACTGTCGCGGCAGGGTGGTGGCTGCCCATCGGGTTGTCGGGATTGGCGAGGTAGATCAGTTTCGCCTTGCTGGCGCGGGCCATGGCAATCAGCCCCTCGGGGTCTTCATGGTTGCCCCGGTAGGCGACTTTGTGCAACGTACCGCCGAAACCCGTTACATGAAAATTGAAGGTCGGATAGGCGCCGTCTGACGTCACAACGGCGTCGCCGGGGGCGATGATCAGGCGGACGAGGTATCCGAGCAAGCCGTCGATGCCTTCGCCCACGACAATATTGGCCAGGCTGACCCCGTGATGTGCTGCGAGCGCGTCCTTCAGGTCGTGGCATTCGGGATCGCCGTACATCCAGACCTCAGCCGCCGCATGCGCCATGGCGGCGATGGCGCGGGGCGAGGGGCCGAACAGGGATTCGTTGGCCCCCAACCGGGCGCGGAACGGGATGCCGGTGCGACGTTCCAGCGCCTCGGGGCCGGTGAAGGGCACGGTGGCGGGTAGAGCGGCGGCAAGAGGGGTGAGTTTGGCTGTCATGACGGGACGGTGCAACAGGGCGGGGCGGCGTGCAAGAGGGTTGTTGCACGCGTGCAAGAAAATCTATGATATTGAAATATATGGAGAGTTCCGGTTTCATTAACCTTATTTTAAGATGATTGCACCGGTGGATCGGCGCGCAAGTGGCGCGGTCATGCGACTTTTTTCTGCGCGGGGTCCAAGGATTGTGGCAGGGTTTGCGTCTGATGTTCAGGACGCTGTGCTGTGGCCCGGCGATATGAAAGGAAAAACGGATGCGACAGCTGTTGTGCGTGTTTGCGATGATCGCGTCCGTTTCAGCCGCCTGCGCCGCTGCGACCGAAGTCATCGTGCCGGGGGGCGGCAGTGCAGTGGTGCCGGGAACCGATCTGAAGATCAGTCTGACCGCGGTCACCGACAGTCGTTGTCCGTCAGACGCGGATTGTTATTGGGAGGGGTTGATCCGGGTGGAATTGGGCGTGGCGCGCGCGGGTGGTGCGATTGAAACGGTGGTGCTGTGCAACCTGTGCGACGAGGCGACGCGCGGTGCGCAGGCGGCGGGATATGGTATCACGCTGATCCGGCTGGAGCCGGGGCGGGAGGTGCTGGATCCGTTGAGCCGCAATGTGGTGCTGGAGGATTACCGGGTGGTTCTGGAGGTGCTGGCGGAGTAGGGGGCAGTACGCCCCCGCGGCCTGCGGCCCCACCCCCCAGGATATTTTGGCCAATTCGAAAAGGTTTTAAGGCC
>JANMDH010000305.1:0-14933 GCA_031376195.1 Gemmobacter sp.
GCCTGCGACGCCATGTTGATGATCTTGCCGCCCAGACCCCGGTCGATCATGGTTTTCGCGGCCGCTTGCATCATGAACAAGGTCCCCGCCACGTTGATCGAAAACAGACGGTCGTAACTTTCCCGCGTGATGTCCACGAAAGGCGACAAATCAAACAGCGCCGCGTTGTTCACCAGAATATCCAGATGCCCCATCTGCCCCACTGCATCCGCCATACACGCCTCGATGCTGACCTGATCGCTGACGTCCAGATGGATCGCTATGGCCTTAGTCCCGATCGCCGTCGCCGCTGCCTGCGCTGCTGCAAGGTTGATGTCCGCAATCGCCACGCGTGCGCCCTCGGCCACATAGGCCCGCGCAAATTCCAGCCCGATGCCCCGGGCCGCCCCGGTGATCAGGGCCGTTTTTCCAGAAAGCCGCATGTTAAATTGCCTCTCCGTCCGCGCCGAAGCGGTGAATTTTTGCGGACTGCGGCGTCAGATAGACCGTGTCGCCGTGCCTTGCTGCAACCTCGCCCCCCACCCGCACCGTCATCACGTCAAGACCCTCCACATGCACCCGCAGGAATGTGTCTGATCCCAGATGTTCCGATACGCCAACCCGGCCCGTCCAGTCCCCCGATGTCATCGACAGATCGATATGTTCGGGTCGAATGCCAATCGTCGCGGCCCCGCGACGATCCGCCTCGACCCCGTCGATCAGGTTCATCTTCGGGCTGCCGATAAAGCCCGCCACAAACAGGTTTTTCGGCGAATGATATAAGTCGAGCGGGCTGCCCACCTGCTCGATCCGGCCCGCGTTCAACACCACGATCTTGTCCGCCATCGTCATCGCCTCGACCTGATCATGCGTCACATAGACCATCGTCGTTTTCAGCGATTGGTGAAGTTCGGTGATTTCCAGCCGCATGTTCACCCGCAGCGCCGCGTCCAGGTTCGACAGCGGTTCGTCAAACAGGAATGCCGCAGGTTCCCGCACAATAGCCCGCCCGATCGCCACCCGCTGCCGCTGTCCCCCCGACAACTGCCCGGGGCGACGGTCCAGATAGCTGGTCAGGTTCAGAACGGCCGCTGCCGCCTCGACTTTCTTTGCGGCGGCGTCCGGTGCCATTCCCGCCATTTTCAAAGGAAAGCCGATGTTCTTGCGCACCGTCATATGCGGGTAAAGCGCATAAGACTGGAACACCATGGCCAGCTTGCGTTTGGCGGGCGGCAGATCGGTCGCATCCATCCCGTCGATGGAAATCGTGCCCCCGCTCGTATCCTCCAACCCTGCGATCAGGCGCAGCAAGGTGGATTTGCCGCAACCCGACGGGCCGACGAAGACAACGAATTCACCGTCCAGGATGTCAAGGTCCACGCCGGGGATGACATGCACCTCACCAAACGACTTGCGCACCTGCTTTAGCGTGATCTGTCCCATGTTCCCCTCACTTCACCGCGCCAAACGTCAGGCCACGGACCAATTGTTTCTGGCTGAACCAGCCAAGGATCAGGATCGGCGCAATGGCCATCGTGCTGGCCGCCGACAGTTTCGCGTAGAACAGGCCCTGGGGTGCCGAAAAGCTGGCGATGAACGCTGACAGCGGCGCCGCATCCACAGTCGTCAGCGTGATGGTCCAGAACGCCTCATTCCAGGCGAGGATAATGTTCAAAAGCATTGTCGAGGCGATTCCTGGCACCGCCATCGGTGTCAGGATATAGATGATCTCGTTGCGCAAGGAGGCCCCGTCCATCCGCGCCGCCTCAAGAATTTCACCGGGGATTTCCTTGAAATAGGTGTAAAGCATCCACACGATGATCGGCAGGTTCATCAGCATCAGGGCAAGAATCAGCCCCATGCGGTTGTCGAACAGCCCCGTCCACAGGAACAGCAGATACATCGGGATCAGCACGCCGACGGCAGGCATCATCTTGGTCGACAGCATCCACATCAGCAGATCCTTGGTCCGCTTGCCCGGCACGAAAGCCATCGACCACGCCGCCGGGATCGCGATCAAAAGGCCCAGCAACGTCGATCCGATGGAGATCACCACCGAGTTCCAGAAGAATCGCGGATAATCCGACCGCGCCCACACATCGGCATAGTTCTGAAGCGTCCAGTCGGCGCCAAGAAACTGGGGCGGCGACGCCACAGCACTCGCCTCGGTCTTGAAGCTGGTCAGGATCGTCCAGAGGACGGGAAAAAAGATCGTCAGACCCACCGCCCATGCGGCCGATGTGTAGATGATTTTCTGGCGGGTGGTGGCGGCGCGGGCCATGATGCGATCCTCCTCAGGCGTCCAGGTTCTTGCCGATGCCGCGCATCAGGAAGATGGCAACGATATTGGCAAGAATGACGGCAATGATCCCCCCGGCGGCGGCACGGCCAATGTCTTTGGCGATCAGGGCCTGTTTGTAGATCATGTAGGGCAATGTGGTAGACGACGATCCGGGACCGCCTTGGGTGGTCGTGAAAATCTCACCGAAGATGCCCAGAAGAAAGATTGTCTGGATCAGAACCACCACGGTCACCGCACGCGACATGTGCGGCAGGACGATGTGGCGGAACCGCGAAAAGGCCGACGCACCATCCATTTCGGCCGCCTCCAGCTGTTCCGAGGACAGCGATTGCAGCGCCGTCAGCAGGATCAGCGTTGCGAAAGGCAGCCATTCCCACGACACGATAAAGATGATCGAGGCCATCGGATAGCTTTCAAGGTAAAGCACCGGCTCGGCCCCAAACCCGCGCGACATGGCCGCCAGAAGGCCGTTCTGCGGGTGCATGAACAGGTTGTCCCAGATCGAGGCGGCCACCGGCGGCATCACGAAGAAGGGCGAAATCACCAAAATCCGCAGTGGCCCTTGACCCCAGATCGGCTGGTCGATCAGCAGGGCAATCAGGATGCCCAGCACCACGGTGATGATCAGAACACCCCCCACCAACAGCAGCGTGTTGACGATGGCTGTCCAGAAATCCGGCGAGTTCAGGAACCAGGCATAATTGTTGAACCCGACCCAGCCGCTGCGCTCCGGCGTCAGCAGCCGGTAAAAGCGGAACGAAAACCAGATCGTCATCGCCAGCGGCACGATCATCCAGATGAACAACAGGATGACAGAGGGTGATACCATCAGGCGCGCGGCGGAACGGGTGTTTTGCGTAGACATGGCGGCGTTCCCCCAGAAACGGCGTGATCAGGCAATAAGGTGAAAACGGTCGGGAAAACGGCGTGGCACCCAACGTGCCGGAAAAGGGGGCCAACCCGGTGAAGGGCCGGCCCCCGAACTCGTTAAAAACCGGTCAGGTTACTTGATGTATCCTGCGGAGGTCATCTCTTCTGTGACCAGCGTCTGCGCCGCGGCCAGGGCTTCGTCACCCGTGGTCTGCCCGGCAAGTGCCGCCGACAGAAGTTCACCCACCGATGTGCCCATGCCCGCAAACTCGGGGATCGCGACGAACTGGACGCCGGTGTAAGGCACGGGTTGAACCGTGGGCTTTGTCGGGTCAGCCGAGTTGATCGAATCGATGGTCATCTTGGCGAACGGGACGGCCGCATATTCCGGGTTGGAATACAGCGACGTGCGTGTGCCCGGAGGGACGTTGGCCCAGCCTTCTTTGCTTGCGACAAGGGCCAGATAGTCCTTGTTGGTCGCCCAGTTGATAAAGGTCTTGGCCGCGTCCTGCTTTTGCGACGAGGCGGGTATCGCAAGGCTCCAGGCCCAAAGCCAGTTGCCGCGCTTGCCCAGACCGTTGTCAGGGGCGAGTGCGAAGCCCACCTTGTCGGCGACGGTGCTGTCTTTGCCGGTCACGAAGGATGCAGCGACGGTCGCGTCGATCCACATGCCGCATTTGCCTTGGTTGAACAGCGTCAGGTTTTCGTTAAATCCGTTGTTCGAGGCACCGGGGGGCCCATAGTTGTTCATCAGGTTCAGATAGGAATCGAGCGTCGCCTTCCATTCCGGGCTGTCGAACTGGGGCTTCCATGCCTCATCGAACCAGCGCGCACCGAACGAGTTCGACATGGCTGTCAGGAAGGCCATGTTCTCGCCCCAGCCGGCCTTGCCGCGCAGGCAGATGCCATACTGTTCCTTGGACTTGTCGGTCATGGCCGCAGCGGCCTTTTCGATGTCGCCCCAGGTCGGTGCCTCGGGCATGGTCATCCCGGCAGCTTCCATCAGGTCGGTGCGATACATCACCATCGAGCTTTCGCCATAGAACGGCGACGCCAGAAGGTTGCCGTCGACTGTCAGGCCGGCGCGGATCGCGGGCAGCAGATCGTCCGCGTCATAATCTGCGGGAAGATCATTCAGGCTGGCGAGCCAGCCCTGTTTGCCCCAGATCGGCACTTCGTATGTGCCGATGGTCACCACGTCATACTGGCCGCCGCTTGTGGCGATGTCGGTGGTGACGTTCTGGCGCAGGACGTTCTCTTCCAGCGTGACCCATTCGACGGTGATGTCGGGGTGCTTGGTGTTGAAGTCGTCCATCAGGCCTTGCATGCGGATCATGTCGCCGTTGTTCACGGTCGCCACGGTGATTGTTTCGGCCATGGCAACGCTGGCAAGCGCCGACACGGCACACGCGCCAAGCAGCGCGCGAACCTTGATGGTCATGAATATCCTCCCAAGTGCTCTTATGAGCATTAAATCGTCGTGTGAGCAATTACTCATGCCGAGCCATGGTCTGTCAACATAATGCCTGAAAATTCGTCGCTGCGCTGCAGCGTCAGGTGTGCATCGAGGCAGAAAGCAAACTTTTCGCCGTCAGCTCATCCGTGATCAAGCCATTGAAAATACGACCCTTCAGGCCTGCAATCAAGGCGGTCAGCTTGGTTGGGCCACCCGCAATCGCGATGGTCGTGCGCCCGGGGTCGGTTGTCACGCGCACCCCTGCCACCCGGCTGTTGATGCTGGTTTCCAGATACTGACCCCGCGAATCGTAGGCCCAGCCCGCCACCTCGCCCGCCACACCCAGCGCCTGCATTTCCGCCAGTTCGGCAGCCGTGATGAAACCGTCCTTCAACAGCGGGGCATCGTCGCCCATCTGCCCCACGCCCACAAAGGTCACATCCGCCTGACGCGCCAGGTGCAGCACCGACTGGATGGGTTTCAGCGCGTGAAACAGATCACGCTCTTCGGGCGTTTGTGCAATCACGGGCATCGGCATCGGGTAATGCGGCGCGCGCACCCGGTCGGCGATGCGCATGATCACGTCGTAATAGCTTGCCGATCCATCCGGCGAAATATTCCCGTTCAATGACACGATCCGGTGCTGTTCGCATTCCATCGACGTCAGTTCTTCCACCATCGCCCGCAATGTCCGCCCCGTGCCAAGTGCGATCACCAACGGCTCGGGTGATCGCAAAATCCGCTCCATTTCCGCCGCTGCCGTGGGCGCGATTGACGGAAGCGGGTCGATCCCGACCCCCAGTGACGGGGCCACCCGGCACAGGCGCAGCCCGAACCGGCGCGTCATCGCCGCCTCAAGATCAAGACATCCCGACACCCGGTGTTCCAGCCGCACATGGATCAGCCGTTCCGCCATTGCCCGACTGACCAATCGCTGTGCCCGCTGGCGCGACACGCCCAGTTCGCGTGCAATCTGGTCCTGTGTCATGCCCCCGACATAATAAAGCCAACCCGCCCGCGCGGCATCGTCCAGGGGGGTCGCGTCAATGTCCGGCTTGTCGATCATGCGGTTCCCCGGATACGAGTTGTGGCGTCACGCGACAGGGACGGGCGCAGGTCATAGAACCGGGCGAAACTGTCAAAATAAAGATCGGCGCGGGCATCGTCAGGCACGGAAAGATCCAGTCCCCGCAAATGACTGCCCCCCGTAAAACGCCAGACTTCCATTCCCGCAGCCCGTCCCGCGCGAACGCCGATCAGGCTGTCCTCGATCACCAGACACCGATCCGGCGCAACCCCCATCTGATCGGCCGCGAACAAAAAAAGGTCCGGTGCCGGTTTGCCCCGCGCCACCCGGCTGGCCGTAAAGGCACGATCCCCGAACAGGTCCGCCAATCCTGACAGCGCAAGCGACTGCGCCAGCCGTTCCGGGCTGGACGAGGTGGCCAGACAAAAGGGCGTACCCAGATTTTCGATCACATCCCGCACCCCCGGCATCACCCGCAGGTCACGCGCAAAGGCGGCCAACAGGCGGGCACGATAATCCGTCTCAAACTGGTCGGGCAGGGCCACGCCAAAGGTCTTGCGGATTTCGTTCAGGACCGTCGGATAGCTGCGCCCCAGAAAATTCCGGCTGACATATTCCAGCGTGATCTCCACCCCGTAACCTTTCAACTCGGCAATCAGCATGGTTGCACTGATGACTTCACTGTCAATCAGCACCCCATCGCAGTCAAAGATCACAAGGTCGGTCATGGTCGCGCGACCATAGTGCAGTTTTCCAATCGGTGGGAAACGGTTTTCCGCAAATGGCAGCGCATAAAAAAACGCCCCCATAAAACGGGGGCGTTTTCGTCAAATCGGTTTCGATCAGGGTGCTGGCGCTGGTGCTGGTGCCACAGGTGCAACTTCGCCTTCCGCCGGCGCGGCCGCCGGATCAGCAGCGGGGGCTGCTGCGTCCACCGCAGGGGACAATGAGGCGAGGAAGGCATAGACGTTGGCCACATCTTCCGGCTTTTTCAGCTGAAATTGCATTTTGCCTTTGGCTTTCGGATCGCCGAGATAGCCCTGCAGGAACTTGCTGGGGTTCGCCACATATTCAACGAAACTCGCCTCGTCCCAGACCAGACCTTTTTCGCCTGCGGCGATCATGTCATCCCCGTATTTGAAGTCGGGATAGCTGCCTGCCTTGCGGCCAAACACGGCGTACAGGTTTGGCCCGGTCTTTGCATTCCGTCCGGCGAGCACTTCACCAGACGCATCTGCAACGACATGGCAGGTCTGGCACTGGTTGAATACCTTTTTGCCAGCCTCGATATCGCCTTCGGCAAAGGCCGGCCCGGCAAGGGCGAATCCTGCCACAGCAAGGATCATACTACGTTTCATGGGGTTCCTCCCGGTTACCTGTGTTCTGCTCTGTAATTTGTTCCACCCAACGGCGGTGTCAAGCCACTGCATGCGAAAGTGCACAACGCTGCCACAGCGATGTCAGTGCCGCTACAAGCCGGTCAATGTCCGCCTCGCTGTGCAACGGCCCCGGTGTGATGCGCAAACGTTCGGTTCCCTTCGGCACGGTGGGATAGTTGATGGGCTGCACATAGATGCCCCAGTCGTCCATCAGAATATTGCTGATCATCCGGCATTTTACCGGATCGCCGATCATGACCGGGATGATGTGGCTGTCGTTTGGCATGTGCGGGATACCCGCCTTGTCCAACCGGGCACGCAACTGTGCCACGCGAGCCCGCTGCGCCAGCCGTTCGGTATCGGATGCCTTCAGATACTGGATCGACGCGCGTGCCGCAGCCGCAACGGCGGGCGGCAAAGCGGTTGTGAAGATAAATCCGCTGGAAAAGCTGCGGATGAAATCGACCAAGGCCGCTGATCCGCTGATGTAACCGCCAACCACGCCGTAAGCTTTGCCCAGCGTCCCTTCGATCAGGGTGATCCGGTCCGCCAGTCCTTCGCGTTCCGACACACCGCCCCCGCGCGGGCCGTACATGCCCACCGCGTGCACTTCATCCAGGTAGGTCATAGCGCCATGCGCTTCGGCCACTTCGACGATTTCCCGCATCGGGGCAATGTCCCCGTCCATCGAATAGACGGACTCGAACGCCACGATCTTGGGCCGGTCGCCCACCGCCTTCAGTTTGCGGTCCAGATCGCGCCAGTCGTTGTGCCGCCACAAAACCTTGTCGGCACGACTGTGCCGGATGCCTTCGATCATCGACGCATGGTTCATTTCATCCGACAGGATTACCGCATTTGGAATCCGCGCGCCCAGTGTCGAAAGCGCCGCCCAGTTCGACACATAACCGCTTGTAAACAACAGTGCCGCCTCTTTGCCGTGCAGATCGGCCAGTTCCGCCTCCAGCAGAACATGGTGGTGCGCGTTGCCCGAGATATTCCGCGTTCCGCCTGACCCGGTTCCATGCGCAATCACCGCATCCACCATCGCGCGCACCACAACCGGGTTATGCCCCATCCCAAGGTAATCGTTGGAACACCAGATGGTCACATCCTCGACCCCGTTTGTCCCGTGGTGCCCCGCCTGCGGAAAGGTTCCCAGCCGGCGCTCCAGATCGGCAAAGACGCGGTAATTGCCTTCGGCTTTCAAGGTATCAAGCTGGGCGGTGAAGATGGCATCAAAGTCCATGAACGTCCTCATGCAGGCTATCGGTGGGTTTCGGTGCTGGCAGCATCCAGCGCCAGAGTTTCTGATCAGGCAGCGGCAGTACCATGAACCAATGCTCCAACAGGGCGAGCGTGGTCAATGCGGCAAGAAGGGCGAAACCGGCAATCTGACCCGGTGTCTGGGCAAGATATAGCCGATCCAGCAGGCAGGCCACGGCGAATGTCAGGATCGTGATCGACAACGGAAAGGCACCGTTCATCGGCGCATGGCGGAAATAACTGGTCAGATGCGACAGGGGTTTTGGAAGGAATTCCGTATTGATGCGCGGAACGCCCAGAAACAGGTTCAGCTTGGCCGAGACGCGGGCAAAAAACAGCACACCAAAAGTCCACAGGGCGAACAGGTTCTCTGCGTCCTGCGAGGCGAACCAGAGGGTGCCCAACGCCCCGATCAGCAGACATTCATGCCAGGCCAGCGTGCCGACCGCGCGCACGAACCTTTGCCATCCCGAAATACTGCGCGGGCAGGGGGTCTTCACCGGGCCGGTGATGATGCCTGACAGGAAGGCAAGTTCGATCCAGCCCCAGATGGCGAGGGCCGCCAGAAAGGCCACATAGGTTCCAAAGGGGGTGGTGTCATCCAGCGTCGCCCCAATCCCGTAACTGCCCAAGACCAGCAACGGCAGCCCGAATATGACGGACAAGCGGTGCTGATCAGGCCCGCCGTTGTCGGCCGTCCGCACGCGCCACAGGATCAATCCGGTGGAAAACCACCAGATGAACAGGGCTGCAAGGGGGGCGTACCAATGGGCCATCGGATGTCCGGTTAAGGGGTGGCAAGGGGTCGAGCAGGGCATCTGCATCCTGCCCCGGCTGCTTTGGTCAATAGACCGGTTCCATTCGCACGGACGCCGGCAAGGCGTGTTTTTTGGTCGGAATCGTGTAAAGCCGCACGAATATCCATGCCGCCCGCGCCGCTGCCAGCTTCCCACTGACCCAGCCACCCACGCCGCCCCGCTTTTTCGCGGTATCCATCGCGATAAACGCCGCGTTCATCGCCCTCAGGCTGGGCAGCCAGCGCGGATGGTCGATGTCCAACTCGATCGGAAAGATCTGCAGACTGATCGCACTTGTCTTGCGGAACACTTCCTGATCGTACCAGTCGATGTCCACGCCCAGCGCCTTGTGAAACTCCACGCGCGCGTGATCGCGCACCCACATCGTCATGTAGACCGCTGTCAGAAAGAACTTGATCCACAGCTTGTTTACAAAGGATTCCGTGAACTTCGGGTCCGTTTTCATGATCAGCGCGAACGCCTCGCCATGGCTGAACTCGTCGTTGCACCATTCCTTGAACCATTTGAAGATCGGGTGGAACATCTTGTCCGGGTTCGCCTCAAGATGGCGATAGATCGTGATATAGCGCGCGTAGCCGATCTTTTCCGACAGATAGGTCGCGTAATAGATGAACTTCGGGCGGAAATAGGTGTATTTCTTTTCCCGTGTCAGAAAGCCCAGGTTCACGGCCACCCCCGCCTCGCGCAGGGCGTCGTTGATGAACCCCGCATGCCGCGCCTCATCCCTGCTCATGTAACTGAACAGCTCGCAAATGTCCGGGTTCGATCCGCGCCGCTTCATTTCCTTGTACAGCACACAGCCCGAAAATTCCGCCGTGCAGGACGACACCAGAAAATCGATGAATTCAGGCTTCAGCGCCGGATCCATTCCCGCCCAATCCGCATCCCATTCGTCGGTTTTCTTGAAATGCCCCCGCCGCGGGTCCGCCTTCATCTGTGCGATCAGCACATCCCAGTCGCCCCGCACCGGCGTCACGTCGATCTTGTCCATCTCGTCAAAATCGGTTGTATAAAACCGCGGGTTCAGCAGCGTTGTTTCCGTCGCCATCGCCGTCGTGTCGGTCACCGCCACATCCGGGATCAGGTCTTGCGGGGATGCGTTCATAGCGTCACCTCATCTGAAAAGCTGAATTCGCACAGTTCCATGAACCCGAAATCTCCCGTCATCCGTGTCCATGTCCGCTCCAGCCATGTCGCACGGGTGATTGTCGCATTGCGTTCTTCTACAATCAACTCGCCAAAGGCCGCGATCACGGGCGCCCCATGCACCAGCACCTCGTCGCCAGGATAGATCACGGCACCATTGTTGAACCGCACATGCGCATGCAGGCTGTCAAACCTGTGGCTGACTTCGACCGTGCAGGGCACCTGTTCCTTTCTTTTTGCAAAGAATCCCATGGCTTTGTTCCTTATCTCTATCCAACGTCGGTTGGTCCGGCGTCAGTTGTCCAGCAGCCGTTGAAAGGCCGCCTCGTTATCGCTGCCAAAACCGTAAAGCTCCACGCTCCATCCGGTTTCGGGGTCTTCCAACGTCAGCCGCCCATTCGCATAGGATACCAGACGAACCGGAAGAAGTTTATCAACCCCGTGCCGCAACCGCTGCGTCTCCAATGCATTCTGCACAACCGTGACAAAACCGCCATGCGGCAAATCGAGAAGCAGCCTGCCGTCTTCGGCCAACACTTTGACCGCCTGTGCGCCACCGCCCTGCAGGATCAGCGCCTTTTCCTTGACCACGGCGGCGGCTTCGGGGCGACCTTCTTTCGGGCGGTCGGTCACAGCGGCATAAGTGGTCAGCGCCAAGGCCACCAGCACCAGTGCCAGCATCCCGCGCAGCAATGCTGTCGGGATCATCTGCTTGTCCGGATGCCGCATGGAATCGTTTGCCTTGGTGTCCATTGGGCCCCCTCCTATTCCGCTGCCGCAAACGCAAGCGTGGTGTCAGATGTTCGTGTCAGCACGGGCTGGGTCAACCGCGTTTGCGCCGCATCGGCAAGCAGTTTTGCCACCCGTGCCGCATCCGGTATGCAGCGCAGCGCAGGCTCCGTCCGCCCGATCCGCCACGGGCGCACATGCGGCCAGCACACAAGATAAGAAATGCGGGTGTCGCCCTTCATCTGCATCGCAATCGTCCCCGTCCCACGCCGACCCAACGCCAGATTGGCCGAGGTCAGTTGCGGGTACGGCAGGTTCAACGTCACTGTCAACGCCGCCCCGATCCGCATCGCCACCCGCGATGTCGTCACCGTATACATCGTGGCCCGTGCCTGCGCCCAGGCCAGCAGCAACAGCAACCCGCAACCCACAAGTCCCACACCCACATAAGGCAGCCCATACGCCAGCGCGCCTTTGGTCCCCGCCAGATCATATCCGACCGATGCGCGCCAGATCAGCAACCCGGCGAAATACAGCGCGATCCATCCCAATCCATACGACTGCCGCGCCAAGGCCATCGTATCGGGCCGACCCTGCCACAGGATCAGTTCACCTTTCGGCGGCGCGGCGGGAAGGCCGGGGATCGGTTCAAACGCAAAGTCATCATGTCCGCTCATTTTTCCGGTCTTCCCTGTTTCACTCAGCCCAGCAGCGCGCGGATCTTTGAGGCGCGCTTGGCCCCCGAATACAGCGTTCCCCCCGCATACCACGCACTGACCTTTTCTTCTTCCAGCATTGTGATCTCGGTCGTGGACCGCGTCGTCGGAACCCCGGCAAACAGATCCGATGACAACGACCCCACCCAGACGCGATTGCTGTCGATCCGGGCCACCGGCATAGGGATCAGCCGCTTGCCGCCCGTATCCAGCGTCACCTCAAGATAGCGCACAAGCTGCTCCGGGCCATCCACCCACATGTCGGTAACAGTGCCAACCGTCACCAGATCATTGGCCTGCACGATCATACCCCGCGGATCACGCCCGGCCGATACCATGAATCCTTGGGCCTGCGACAGCGGCACGATCTTGTTATGCCCATGCCCATCAAGTTCCGGAATGTCGCGGCGCGGCGCCCAGGCGGCGGGGCCGACCCCATCCACCATCGGATCGCCCGTTGGGGCATGCGGGAACCCTTCCGAACCCGATGTCCGTGCCAAAGCCACCTCACGCGCTTCCCGCGCGCCGTTTGGCACCGTGACGGTGCCGCGACCATTTGGCAGGTGAAAGGTTTTTGGCGCAGGCAAACCGAACGGCCCCTGGTTCGGGGCAGCCGTGCCATCCTCTGATTCCAGGGGATAGCCTTCGCGCATGTTTTCGGTCTGCAGATAATAGACCAGCAGCGCGAAAAACAGCCAAAAGCTCCAGATGGCCAGGCTCGCCAGATCAAAATCGCCAAAGAATGTGACACCAAGCATCGTTTTCTCCTCCGTCATCAGGTTGGAAAGTCGGCGATTCCGATACGTGTATCGGCGCCATTTTGGGTTTCAGGGATAAAAATTCGCAATTTTACAAGAGGGCCCAGCGCGATCAATGTCGCGAACAGAAGGCTGATTTCCAGGTGGTAGACGAAAACATAACCAACCGCCGGATAGGCCAATGCCTCGCCCGCCCCCCCGGTCATCGCCCAGTTGCCCACCAGATCCCGCAGCCCGCCCCCCAGCGCCGTCGCCAGACCTGCCGCCGTTGCCTGTGCTGCCCCCCAGGCACCAAGGGCCAGCCCCTGACCCGCTGCCGTAGGCATGGTCATCGCGGCTGTAAGTGTTGCCACCGAAAACAATCCACCCCCCAGACCGATGCCGAAGGCCCCTGTAAAAAACAGCGGGGTCGATGCGACCGCCCCGGAAAGTATCACCGCGCAAAAGGCTGCGATGCCGACCAGCAATCCGCGGCCGGCCGTGCGGTACGGGTCCATCCGTCGCGTCAACCAGCGTGCGGCCAGAACAAAGCCGATCAGTGCCCCCACGGCGGTCATCATGGACAGCAGGGTCGTGGCCGACACAGACAGCTTCAGGATTTCACCGCCATAGGGTTCCAGCAGCACATCCTGCATGTTGAACGACAACCCGCCAATCGCCACAACCATCAACAGGCGGCCCGCCTGTCCTCCGTTCAGATAATCCTGCCAGGCATCACCGAAGGCAGGGCGCGGCGCGGCCCGCTCAGCATCCGACATCGGTTTGATCTTTTCCTGTTTCCACAGCGCGATCACGTTCAGGATCATCGTGACAACGCCACAGCCCTGCACAACCCGCACCAGCCGCAAGTTGGAAAAATCTGCCAGCAACAGCCCAAGGATGACGGCCGAAACCGCCATGCCCACCAGATACATCACATACAGCAGCGCCACGACACGCGGGCGCGTTTCATCCGTCGCCCGATCCGACGCCAACGCCAGCCCGGCAGTCTGGGTCATATGCATGCCCACACCCGTCATCACAAAGGCCATCGCCGCCATCACTTCGCCTGCCCAGGCAGGTCCACGCATCTGATCCCCGCTCAGCAGGATCAGGGCAAATGGCATGATCGCCAGCCCCCCCATCTGCCAAAGCGATCCGAACCACAGATAGGGTATGCGCTTCCATCCGATGGCCGACCGATGCGTGTCGGACCGATGTCCCAGAAATGCCCGGAACGGCGCCACAAGGACGGGCAGCGCGATCATTGCCGCCACCACCGACGCCGCCACACCCATTTCCACGATCATCACCCGGTTCAGGGTGCCCAGCAGCAACACCATCGCCATGCCGACCGACACCTGAAACATCGACAGACGCAGCAGTTGCGCCATCGGCAGCCCTTCGGACGACGCATCCGCAAACGGCAGACCGGACAGTGTCAGGCGTTTCAAGGTTTTGGCGCGGAAGATCATGCGCGGTACTCCAGACAGTCGGACGTGTAGAACCCGCTTGCAATCCGTTCGACCCGGGCAACCGTGCCGCGTGTCGTACGGGCCAGGTCGGGCAGCGCATGCGGGATCATGACGGGGGATCGGTCTGATCGCGGGAACAATTTGCCCGCATGCCAGAACACCATCAGGAACGGCGTCTTGGGGGCCACCGTGAACACGATGCTTTGCGCCGTGCGTGCCGCCAGCTTGTCCAGCACACAGCCAATGTCGGTTGCGTTATAGTAGATCAGGCTGTCCATCGCGACGACATAGTCGAACTGCCCCAAG
The DNA here is from genome assembly GCA_031376195.1 of Gemmobacter sp. Lineage (GTDB taxonomy): Bacteria > Pseudomonadota > Alphaproteobacteria > Rhodobacterales > Rhodobacteraceae > JANPIX01. Next base: position 14,207 of record JANMDH010000305.1, read on the forward strand.
GCATCATCCGTCATGTCCCCCGCCGCGAATGTGACGCGCGCCACGTGTTCCGCTGGCAGACGCTGCCGCGCGATGTCGATCAGTTGCGGCGCAATATCCACCGCCACCACGGTCGCCCCGCGCGCTGCCAGCTCCGCCGTCATCAGGCCCGTGCCGCAGCCCGCATCCAGAACGCGCAGACCCGTCAGATCCGCGGGCAGGCGCGACAGCATCACCGCGCGCATCCGGTCCCGCCCGATCCGTACCGTCTGTCGAATGCGGCTGACAGGCGCGTCGCTGGTCAGGCGCGCCCAGACCTTGGTTGCCGTGCGGTCAAAGTAATCCTCAACCCGGGCGCGTGTGGCGGCGTAGTCGGCCATGATCAGTCAAACCCCAGCAGTTCAAAGATTTCGCGGTCGGGCAGGGGGGCAGGGGTCGATCCCGCGCCCTGAACGCTGCGCCACAGCGTGTCGGCCAGTTTCATGTATTCGGCCCGCGCCATTACCACGTCTTCGGCGTCGTCCATCTCGAACAGCGTCTTCTTCTTCAGGCGCGACCGGCGGATCGCATCGATGTCGGGCATATGGGCCAGCCGGTTGAACCCGACCTTGGCGCAATAGCGATCCACCTCGTCCGTTTCGCGCGACCGGTTGGCCACGCATCCCGCAAGCTGCACCTTGTAATTCGCTGACTTTGCCTGCACCGCCGCGATGATCCGGTTCATCGCATAGATGCTGTCGAAATCGTT